>JAIERD010000234.1 GCA_019747155.1 Pseudomonadaceae bacterium | reverse complement strand
CTGGAACTGCTCGCCAGCTTCGCCATCCTGAAAACAGTCCTTGTCCTGACGGACGCGGTTTATGGAGCGCTTACTGTGAAATCGCCTTGGAGGCGGCTGCAATTGGGTGTGTTTTCCTGTTTCAGCTTTTCCCGAGGTCTAACACGCTGATTTTATTGTGGTTAAAAAATAAGCAAAAAAAAATACGGGTTGGCTAAAGTTGCCTCGGATTGCGCCGATATCTAGTTTGAATGCGAATTTACTTGGTTGCCTGAACACGTAGGTCCAAGGCTCGCACGTTCAGGCATGATTTTCGGTCATCTGGAGATACCACCATGGCACTTACAGTCAACACAAACGTTGCATCGCTCAACACCCAACGTAACCTTAGCGTTTCCGGCAAAGGTCTAGAGACTTCGCTGCAGCGCCTTTCCACCGGTTTTCGCATCAACAGTGCCAAAGACGATGCTGCTGGCTTGCAGATTTCTAACCGTTTGTCCGCTCAGGTCAGTGGTTTGAATGTGGCTACCCGCAACGCCAACGATGGTATTTCTTTGGCGCAAACCGCTGAAGGTGCTCTGCAGCAGTCCACCAATATTCTCCAGCGTGTTCGCGATCTGTCCTTGCAGGCGGCCAACGGTAGTAACGGCGCCGGTGAACGCAAGGCCCTGAACCAGGAAGTCACGCAGCTGAAGAATGAGTTGGATCGTATCTCTAATACGACCACCTTCGGTGGTAAGAAATTGCTCGATGGCAGCTTTGGTACGTCGGCCTTTCAGGTAGGGGCGGCGGCTAACGAAACTATCAGCGTTTCGCTTGCGGATGCCGGTTCTAGCACTTTGAAGGGGGATTACTTTACCCAGTCAGGCACTGCATTCACTGGGACTGCAACCGCTTCAGGCTCGGTGACTGTCACCATCAACACTGCAGGCACTACCGGCGGCGCAAATGTCGTTAAATTTGATGTGGCTTCGGGTGCTACTGCCGCTTCAGTGCAGGAGTCTGCGGTAAAAGCTATCAACGACAGCAACTTAGGCTTGTACGCTTACGGAAGCGCCGCAACCAACGTCGTATCTCAGTATAACGATGCTACGCCACCGGCTAACAATCTGGCTGCTGCTGGTATCGTCTTTACCACAGTGCCCGCGGGTCTAGTTGCAGGTGGTACGGTAGCCGGTACAACTACTGCCACGAATGATAATGTGGCTGCCTTGGATATAACAACTGTCGAAGGCGCGCAGAAATCTGTCTTGGTAATTGATCAGGCGCTTAGTCAGATTGATACACAGCGAGCGGCTTTGGGTGCGGTACAGAATCGGTTCGATAACACGATTTCTAACCTGCAGAACATCTCCGAGAATGCCTCGGCTGCCCGTAGTCGGATTCGTGATACTGACTTTGCTCTCGAAACCTCGGAGCTGACCAAGAATCAGATTCTGCAGCAGGCAGGCACTGCGATTCTGGCTCAGGCCAACCAATTGCCACAGGCTGTACTTAGCCTCCTGCGATAAGTTCAACCGGCTACAGTAAAGAAGGAGGGGCTTGCCCCTTCTTCGTGCTAATGACCAGGAGGATATTATGGACGTTGGCTCAACTCAAAAAACGGCTAGCCCGGATGTAGTGCTGGCATCGAAGCCTTCCACTGCGCTTGCAGCGCCTAAAAGGCTTGTCGCTGATGATGCTGCAACGCAACCTCAGAAAGAGGTTGCTAAGGCTCAGGTGGAGGATGCCGTAGTCACGCTGCAGGCCTTTGCGCAAGTGGTGAGTCGTAATCTTAGCTTTAGTGTTGATGATGGCAGTGGGCAGGTAGTGGTAAAGGTTGTCGATTCGACTTCCGGAGACCTGATTAGGCAAATTCCCTCGGAAGAAGCCTTGCAGCTAGCCGAGCACTTGTCGGACGCGCGCAATCTGTTGTTTAAGGCTAAGGCCTGAGGCGTATAACGCTGGCACGGCTTTTGATTGTTTATGCTCATAAGGCATAAACAGTCATTGTTTTGACGAGGTGAAAAATGGCCGGCATTACTGGCATAGGTTCCGGGGTAAATATTGACGCTATTGTCAAGGCGACCGTCGACGCTGAGCGTGCACCTAAACAAGCGCAGCTGGATCGTTTGGATAAGGCCAGCACTGCGCGACTTTCTGGTCTTGGATCTCTGCGGTCTGCGCTCGAGGGGCTAGGTTCAGTCTTGACCTCGCTTAACGCCCCGGCAGCCTTCAATAAGCAACTGGTGTCTTCTTCTGCGCCTACGGTTTTTACCGCAACGGCCAGTGGCACTTTGCCGGTCGGCCGTTTCAATCTACAGATAGAGCAACTGGCGGCTGGCAGTAAGGTCGCGTTGCAGGCGGCAACCGCCGGCGCAACCTTCAATAGCGGCGTGCTGACCATCTCTGCGGGAACCAATAGCCTGGATGTCACCGTTGAGGCCGGTAAAGATAAGCTCACCGACATTCGCGATGCCATCAACACCGCAGGGCAAGCTAAAGGTATTAGCGCCAGCATTATTTCTGATGCGTCGGGCTCGCGATTGGTGCTCAGCTCTAGCAATACCGGTGTTGGTAATGACATCAAAGTCAGTGCTGTTGAAAACGGCGTGAGCAGTGGTTCTGCCGCGCTGACGAGTTTGGCGTTCGATCCGTTAGTGACTACCACCCCGCCTAATACGCTGACGGGGGAGGCCGGGATTATCAATAAGGCCCAGTCGGCCAAGTTTAGTGTTGATGGCCTGCCGGTAGTAAAACCCACTAACAGTATTGATGATGTGATCAGTGGCGTCACCATTAGCTTGGTCAGTGCTCAGTCGGCGACTGATATAGCGGCGGGTAAAACCGTTGATATCAACATCACGCAAGACAAAGGCAGTGTGCGTGCCAATCTACAAAAATTTGTCGATGCGTATAACAAACTGATCGATACCACCAGCGAGCTGACCTCCGTAGTTAAGGTGGGGGAAGATAAGCAGCCTCTGGTCGGCCCTTTGCTGGGTGATAGCTCAATTCGCAATCTGCAGGCCAGCCTACGCAAGGAGCTGACGGCCCTGGGCGAAGCTGCTGGTCTGCGCTCTTTGGGCGAGTTGGGTATTACCACGCAAAAAGACGGCAAGCTGGGCGTTGATAGTGCGAAGCTGGATACCGCGCTGGCTAATAATTTTGACAAGGTTGCCGGCTATTTAACCGGTTCTGGCGGCTTGATGGGGCGACTTGCTGAGGCCGTTAAGCCTTTTAATAGTTCCGGTGGGCTGCTGGATCAGCGCCAGAAGGGCCTGCAGTTGACCCTGAGCGACGTCAAAAAACAGCGTGGCGCCCTCGATGTGCGCATCGCTCAAGTGCAGGAGCGACTTTACAAACAATACAACGCAATGGATCAATTGGTTGGCCAACTCAGGAAAACCAGCGAGGCGTTAAGCGGTCAGTTGGCCAGCTTGCCGGGCTCCGTGAAAAAATAATTGGGGTTGTTAACTATGTTGAGCGCCGAAGCTTTACCAGAAGTAGCCGATACACTTTCACCCTATCATGCCGTCCAATATCTGTTGCAGGCCGCGCTTGAGCGACTTGTTGAGGCTCGTGCTGCGCTGCAGCAAGGCGATATAGAAGCTCGTGGTTCGGCGGTTGGTTCCACCATGACTATCTTGGGCGTTTTGCAGGCGAGTTTAGATACGCTGCAGGGGGGTGAAATCGCCAGTAACCTTGATGCGCTTTACGATTACATGACCCGCCAACTGTCGCATGTTGCGCTGGATAACTCACCTCGTCCGTTAGATGAAGTTGAGACGTTGTTGCTGCAAATTAAGCATGCTTGGGATGCCATTGAACCATCTGTCGTATCTGCACCTGTCGCGTAAACTTTGTTTAAAGTTTTTTGCCGAAAAGTCGATAGCCTGTCTATGCAGTATTCACTAGGCGAGAAAACATCATGTATGCATCGGCCGCCCTAAAGCAGTATCACTCAGTCAATATCAGCGCCCAGGTTGCTGAGGCCAGTCCGCATCGTTTGATTCAGATGCTGATGGAGGGGGGGTTGTCCAAGCTGGCGCAAGCTCGCGGGGCAATGGAGCGCGGTCAGCTTGGCCTTAAGGGCGAGTTGATTGGTCATGCGATATCCATTATTGGTGGCTTGCGTGAGGGTCTGGATCTTGCCCAGGGTGGTGATGTTGCCAGCAATCTCGATCGTCTTTACGAGTACATGGTTGCGCGCTTGCTTGAGGCGAACCAGAAAGACAGTCTCGAGATGCTGGATGAGGTCGCTGGCATGCTGCGTGAAATTAAAAGTAGTTGGGATGCAATTGCTTAAGCCTGACCCAGCACCAAGAGGAGCGATGTTATGAGTCCAGCAGTACAGCTTCTCGAAACCACCGGTTCGGCGCTACGTGAGGCGCTGGCCACGCAAGATTGGAGTGCGATCGGTGCGCTCGATTTGCAGTGTCGGCAAGCGGTTGATGAGGCCATGGTTGAAACCGGGCGTGATGAGACCGAGTTGCGTCAGCGCATGCAAGAACTGGTCGATTTGTACCGTGAGTTAGTGTTGGTCTGCCAGTCAGAGCAACAGCGTTTGGCCAAGGAGTTGGTTCAGTTGAATCAATCTCAGCAGGGCGCCAAGGTTTATCAGTTGTTTGTTTGAGTGCTAAATTTATTGGCTTTAGAGTTACTTTCTTGTGTTTTCTCCTCGTTGGTTCGCACTTCCCCTCTTTTTCGCCCATTCGTTTATACCCCTAAGCTATTGATCGAAAAGGCAAAATAATCACGCCATAAAATTGACTATTGCGTGGCTTTTGACTTTACTAATGGCCAAGTGCCGGTGCAGTCAGATTTTTTGTTTCCGGGCCTCCCTTTCAAGCTGTCGAGTTAAAAAAATAAGATGTGGCGCGAAACCAAGCTTCTTCTGATTGACGACAACAGCGAACGCCGCCATGAGATGGCGGTGATTCTGAATTTTCTGGGTGAGGATCACCTTGCCTGCAGCAGTGCCGACTGGCGCGAGGCCGTGGCAGGGTTGGCTTCTAGTCGTGATGTGCTGAGCGTACTGCTCGGCGATGTTGAGGCTAAGGGCGGTGCGCTAGAGCTGCTTAAGCACATAGCGGCCTGGGATGAGTTTTTACCCGTGGTGCTGATTGATGCTCAGGTGCCACCCGAGTGGCCGGAAGAGATCCGCCGGCGGGTGTTGGTCAGTCTAGAGATGCCGCCAAGCTACAACAAATTGCTCGACTCTTTGCACCGGGTCCAGGTCTATCGCGAGATGTACGATCTGGCCCGTGAGCGTGGCCGCCAGCGCGAACCCAATCTGTTTCGCAGTCTGGTGGGCACCAGCCGGGCCATTCAACAAGTGCGACAGATGATGCAGCAAGTGGTCGACACCGATGCCAGCGTGTTGATTCTCGGTGAATCCGGCACCGGCAAAGAGGTGGTGGCGCGCAATCTGCACTATCACTCCAAGCGTCGTGACGCGCCCTTTGTGCCGGTTAACTGCGGTGCGATTCCCGCCGAGTTGCTCGAGAGTGAGCTGTTTGGCCATGAGAAGGGCGCTTTTACCGGCGCCATCACCAGTCGCGCTGGGCGTTTTGAGATGGCCAATGGCGGCACGCTGTTCCTCGATGAAATTGGCGACATGCCCTTGCCGATGCAGGTCAAGTTACTGCGAGTGTTGCAGGAGCGCACCTTTGAGCGTGTCGGCAGCAACAAGACCCAAAGTGTCGATGTGCGGATCATCACCGCGACCCACAAGAATCTGGAAAAGATGATTGAGGATGGCAGCTTTCGTGAGGACCTGTTTTATCGCTTGAACGTGTTCCCCATCGAAATGGCGCCGATGCGCGAGCGGGTCGAAGATATTCCACTGCTGATGAACGAGCTGATCTCGCGGATGGAGTTTGAAAAGCGCGGCTCGATTCGCTTTAACTCCGCCGCGATCATGTCGCTCTGTCAGCATGATTGGCCGGGTAACGTCCGTGAGCTGGCCAACCTGGTTGAGCGCATGGCGATCATGCATCCCTATGGGGTGATCGGCGTGATGGAGTTGCCGAAAAAATTCCGCCATGTCGATGATGAAGACGAGCAGTTGGCGGTCAGCGTGCGTGAAGACTTGCAGGAGCGTGCAGCCATTAACGCGGGATTGCCGGGCCTGGATTCACCCGCAGTGCTGCCGCCAGAAGGCCTGGATCTGAAGGACTATCTGGGCAACCTTGAGCAAGGGTTGATCCAGCAAGCGCTGGATGATGCCGGTGGTGTGGTGGCGCGGGCGGCGGAACGCTTGCGGATTCGGCGTACCACCCTGGTTGAGAAAATGCGTAAGTACGGCATGAATCGTCGGGATGACGATGAGGACCAGCCAAGCGATTGACGCTTGGCTTTGATGCTTGCGTATATCCTTGATAAATAACGTTATTTTTTTAGGCATGAGTATTGCTAGTTCTCTCTCACTAGACCGTTTTATGACGGCTCGCTGCGCGAGAGAGAACTATGAAACCAGTCACCCGCCTGACCCCCGCCACTGATTTGCAGGTTGCTGCGCCGGTTGAACCGGCTAGCCGCGCGAACCTCGAACAGGCATTTGCCGTGTTCAATCAGATGTCGTCGCAACTCAGTGATTCCTACAATTTACTCGAGACCCAGGTCGCTGAGCTTAATGGTCAGCTGGCACAGGTCAGTGCGCAGCGCATTCAAGAACTGGCCGAGAAAGAACGTCTCGCTCAGCGCCTGCAAAGCCTGCTCGATCTGCTGCCTGGTGGCGTGATAGTGCTCGATGGTCAGGGCGTGGTCCGCGACGCCAATCCGGCCGCTTGCGGCTTTTTGGGTTTGCCCTTGGTGGGTATGCTCTGGCGCTTGGTGATTGCCCGCAACTTTGCCCCGCGCGAGGACGACGGCCATGAAATTTCTCTTAAAGACGGCCGCCGCCTAGCCATGGCGACCCGCTCGCTGAATGGTGAGCCGGGCCAGCTGATTCTGCTCACCGACCTGACCGAAACCCGGCGCTTGCAAGAGCAGCTGTCGCGCCATGAGCGGCTGTCGGCGTTGGGGCGGATGGTCGCCTCTTTGGCCCATCAGATTCGCACGCCGTTATCGGCCGCCTTGCTGTATGCCAGCCATCTAACCGAGCAGGTGTTGCCGGCCGAGCAGCAGCAGCGCTTTGCCGGGCGACTCAAAGAGCGGCTTTATGAATTGGAGCATCAGGTCCGCGACATGCTGGTGTTCGCCCGTGGCGAATTACCGCTGCCGGATCGCTTAACCCCCAAAGACCTGTTTGACGCCTTGCGCTCGGCCGCCGAGGCCCATGTGCAAGAGCGCGCGGTGCGTTGGCAGTGCGACAGCCACAGCGGCGAGTTGCTGTGTAACCGCGACACTCTGGTCGGTGCACTGATGAATCTGGTCGAAAACGCCCTGCAGGCGGCCGGCCCCGCATCACGCTTGAAAGTGCATCTGTACAGCCGTGGCAGTTCGCTGCGGCTGTGCATCAGTGACAACGGCAGCGGTATCGACAGTGCCATCTTGGCCCGTTTGGGTGAGCCGTTTTTTACCACTAAAACCACCGGCACCGGCTTGGGCTTGGCGGTGGTGCAGGCGGTGGCGCGGGCTCATCAAGGTACTTTGCAGTTACGTTCAAGGGTGGCGCGCGGTACTTGCGCGATTCTGACCTTACCGCTGATTCATGCGGGCAATAATCGCGACACAGGAGTAAAGAGTCATGCTTGCTAAAGTTCTGTTGGTTGAGGATGACCGCGCCCTGCGCGAGGCGCTGGCCGATACCCTGATGCTCGGTGGGCATACCTATTGCGCGGTGGATAGTGCTGAGGCTGCGCTTAAGGCGTTGGCGCAAGAGTCGTTCAGCCTGGTGGTCAGCGATGTGAATATGCCGGGCATGGATGGTCATCAGCTGCTCGGCCTGATTCGTGCGCGCTACCCGCAATTGCCGGTGCTGCTGATGACCGCCTTCGGCGCGGTTGAGCGGGCCGTGGATGCGATGCGCCAAGGCGCGGCGGATTATCTGGTCAAGCCCTTTGAGCCGAAAACCTTGCTTGACCTGGTGGCCCGGCATGCGTTGGGGCGGGTCACGAGCTTTGACGGTGAGGGGCCGGTGGCTTGCGAGCCGGCCAGTCAGCAATTGCTGGAGCTGGCTTCGAGGGTGGCGCAAAGCGAATCGACCGTGTTGATCACTGGCGAGTCGGGCACCGGTAAGGAGGTACTGGCGCGCTATATCCATCAGCAATCGCCACGGGCCAATAAGCCATTTATTGCGATTAACTGCGCGGCGATCCCCGACAACATGTTGGAAGCCACGCTGTTTGGCCATGAGAAGGGCGCCTTCACCGGCGCGATTGCCGCCCAGCCGGGCAAGTTTGAATTGGCTGAGGGTGGCAGTATTTTGCTCGATGAGATTTCCGAGATGCCGCTTGGGCTGCAGGCCAAGTTATTGCGGGTCTTGCAGGAACGTGAAGTTGAGCGGGTAGGGGCGCGTAAGCCAATTAATTTGGATATTCGGGTGCTGGCCACCAGCAACCGCGATCTGGCTGGTGAAGTGGCGGCCGGGCGTTTTCGTGAAGATTTGTATTATCGCTTATCGGTATTTCCCTTGGCGTGGCGACCTTTGCGCGAGCGCACTGGCGATATTCTGCCGCTGGCCGAGCGGCTGCTGGCCAAGCACGTCAAAAAAATGAAGCATGCCCCCGTGCGCTTGTCGGCGCCGGCACAGGCTTGTCTGATTGCGCACCCCTGGCCGGGTAATGTGCGCGAACTGGACAATGCGATTCAGCGTGCGCTGATCCTGCAGCAGGGCGGTTTGATTCAACCGCAAGATCTCTGCCTGGGCACTCAGATTGGCCAGGCGATTAGCCCGCAGTTGTTACCGCCGTTGTTGGTTGCCTTGCCGACGAGTGCGGTGCCGGCATTTGCCGAGCGGGTGCTGGTCGAGAGCAGCATGGCGGTCTCTAACGGCGCGCTGGGTGAAGACCTGCGCCGCCGCGAGTTTCAGTTGATTGTTGACACCCTGCGTGCCGAACGCGGGCGGCGTAAAGAGGCTGCTGATCGGCTGGGGATCAGTCCACGCACCTTGCGCTACAAGCTTGCGCAGATGCGCGATGCCGGCATGGATGTGGAGTCCTATTTGTTCGCCAGTTGAGTGGCTGCAGGCCTTTCGCGCTGAGCGTGGGGGCTGCGGTAGTGCTTGAGGGAGTGCAGCGGTGGCTTAGCTTGGGCTAAGCCGCCGCTCTTTGCTGCGTGCAGATTTATCGGCCGGATATTTAGCAACTAACTCGCCCAAACGCGACTAGCTGGCACCCTTGTTGCTATCGTCTCTGTATCGCGCCGCGAAGCGTCAAAAAACCGCGGCCAGTGGAGGAATGTGATGAGCCAAGGTATCGAATTTAATCGCCTGATGTTGGAAATGCGTTCCATGCAGACCGAGGCGATGTCGCGCCCGAAACCTGCTGCCAGCGTGCAGGAGGCCGGTGCGCCAAGCTTCTCTGACATGCTTGGGCAGGCGGTCAATAAGGTTAACGATACCCAGAAGGCTTCCAGTCAGTTGGCGACTGCCTTTGAAATCGGCAAGAGCGGCGTTGACCTAACGGATGTGATGATTGCTGCGCAAAAATCCAGCGTCTCGTTTCAGGCCGTGACCCAGGTACGAAATAAACTGGTTCAGGCCTATCAAGACATCATGCAGATGCCGGTTTAACAGCGAGACTAAATCATGGCCACAGCCCTCGATACGCTTCCTGCCACTACCGGTTCGGCAGATTCCAAACCGCCGCTGTTTGGCCTGACCTTTTTAGAAAACCTGGCCGGGATGACCATGCTCCGCCAGGTTGGTTTGCTGGTCGGTCTGGCCGCCAGCGTGGCGATTGGTTTTGCTGTGGTGCTGTGGTCGCAACAACCGGACTACCGCCCCTTGTATGGCAGCCTGTCGGGCTTGGACACCAATCAGGTGATCGAGACACTGACTGCGGCCGATATTGCCTACAGCCTGGAGCCCAACTCAGGCGCTTTGCTGGTCAAGGCCGACGACCTGCCGCGCGCCCGCTTGAAGCTGGCTGCCGCCGGGGTCGCGCCGAGCGACGGTAATCATGGTTTTGAAATGCTCGATCAGGATCAGGGCCTGGGCACCAGTCAGTTTATGGAAACCACCCGTTATCGGCGCAGCCTCGAGGGCGAGCTGGCGCGGACGGTCTCAAGTTTGAATAACGTCAAAGCGGCGCGGGTGCATCTGGCTATTCCAAAAGGCTCGGTGTTCGTCCGTGACGAGCGTAAACCCACCGCCTCGGTGCTGGTTGAGCTGTACCCGGGGCGCAGCCTGGAGTCGAGCCAGGTGATGGCGATTGTTAACTTGGTCGCCACCAGCGTGCCGGAGCTGGATAAGTCGCAGGTGACAGTGGTCGATCAAAAAGGCCAGTTGCTCTCCGAACAAGGTGAGAACTCCGAACTCAGCATGGCCGGCAAACAGTACGACTACAGCCGGCGCATGGAGGGGATGTTTACCCAGCGGGTGCACAACATTTTGCAGCCGGTACTGGGCAGCGGCCGTTACAAGGCGGAAGTCTCGGCGGATGTTGATTTCAGCGCGGTGGAGTCCACCTCGGAGATGTTCAACCCCGATCAGCCGGCGCTGCGCAGTGAGCAAAAGGTTAACGAGCAGCGTCAAGCCGGCTTGGGCGCGCAAGGTGTGCCAGGCGCCTTGAGCAATCAACCGCCGGGGCCGTCCTCGGCGCCACAACAAACCGGCGGCGCAGCGGCGGCCGGCGCGCCTGCGGCGATTGCTGCGGGTAACCCGTTGTTGGATGCCAATGGTCAGCAGGTAATTGATCCCGCCACCGGTCAGCCGATGTTGGCGCCGTTCCCGGCAGATAAGCGTGAACAATCGACGCGTAACTATGAGTTGGATCGCTCGGTTAGCTACACCAAGCAGCAGCAAGGCCGTTTGCGGCGGCTGTCGGTGGCGGTGGTGCTGGACGACCAAACCAAGGTTGATGCGAAAACCGCTGAGGTCACCCATGTGCCTTGGACGGCCGCCGAGCTCGCGCGTTTTACCCGCTTGGTGCAGGACTCGGTGGGTTTTGATGCCAGCCGTGGCGACAGCGTCAGCGTGATTAACACGCCATTCGTGGCCCAGGACGGCGATGAGATCATCAGCATACCGTTCTACACCCAGCCCTGGTTCTGGGACATTATCAAGCAGGTCATGGGCGTGCTGTTTATCCTGCTGCTGGTGTTTGGCGTGCTGCGGCCAGTGCTGAAAAATATCAGCAGTGCCGGCAAAGGCCATGCGGGCGGTGGACGTGGCAGTGATGTTGAGCTGGGCGCCATGGGTGGCTATGGCGGTGAGCTGTCCGATGATCGGGTCAGCATCAGTGGCCCGCAAAGCATCCTGCTACCCAGCCCCACTGAGGGTTATGATGCACAACTGAACGCCATCAAGGGGTTGGTGGCTGAAGACGCCGGGCGCGTGGCCCAGGTTGTTAAAGAATGGATCAATGATGGTGAATAAACAGTGGATCAAGCCAGATGAGTGACGCACGTACCCCAGCCAAGCTGAGCAAGGTTGATAAAGCCGCTATTTTGCTGCTCTCGCTCGGCGAAACCGATGCCGCGCAAGTGCTGCGCCATTTGAGCCCCAAGGAAGTGCAGCGGGTTGGCGTGGCTATGTCGCACATGGGTAATGTGCAGCGCGAGCAGGTTGAAGGGGTGATGGGCGAGTTTGTCGAGACGGTTGGCGATCAAACCAGTCTCGGGGTGGGTGCTGACGGCTATATTCGCAAAATGCTCACCCAGGCCTTGGGTGAAGACAAAGCCGGCAACCTCATTGACCGCATCCTCCTCGGCGGCAGCACCAGCGGTCTGGACAGCCTGAAGTGGATGGAGCCGCGGGCGGTCGCCGATGTGATTCGCTTCGAACACCCACAAATTCAGGCCATCGTGGTGGCCTATCTGGACCCGGACCAAGCTGGCGAGGTGCTGGGCCATTTCGACCATAAAGTTCGCCTGGATATAGTTCTGCGGGTGTCGTCACTGAATACCGTGCAGCCGGCGGCGCTGAAAGAACTCAACCAGATATTAGAGAAGCAATTCTCCGGCAGTTCAAGCAACACCCGCGCCGCGATGGGCGGGGTTAAGCGGGCGGCGGACATCATGAACTTCCTCGACAGCACCATCGAAGGCCAGTTGATGGACTCGATCCGCGAGGTCGATGAAGACCTGTCCACCCAGATCGAGGACCTGATGTTTGTCTTCGACAACCTTGCCGATGTCGATGACAAGGGCATTCAAGCCTTGCTGCGCGAGGTGTCCTCCGATGTGCTGGTGATCGCGCTGAAGGGCGCCGATGAAGGCATCAAAGAAAAAGTCTTCAAAAATATGTCCAAGCGTGCCGCAGAGTTGCTCCGTGATGACCTGGAAGCCCGCGGGCCGGTGCGGGTCAGTGATGTTGAAACGGCGCAAAAAGAAGTCCTCACCATTGCCCGACGCATGGCCGACGCTGGCGAGATTATGCTCGGCGGTGCTGGCGGCGAAGCAATGATCTAAGGAGCCTCTGAAAAAGGTAGCGAGCGATGGTTAGTGCGACGCCCGCTCCTGCGGGCTAGCTGCATTTCCCACATCCATGTGGGTCACAAGGCGAAAGCAGCCGCAACGTAGCGAAGCGGAGTAACAGCCAACGGCTGACCCGTAGGGCGAACGTAGTGAGTCAAAAGCGCAGTTTACGTGCTGTAAATGAGCATTTGATTCGCTTCGCTCACCCCTCCGGGGCCGCGCTAAAGCGCGTTCAGCCTGTGGCTGTGAGGATGATTTCAACGCAGCATAACCGAGCGCAGTAGTTTTTCAGCGGTTCCCTAAGCGAGGAAGTCTCAGATGGCGGCTAAGGAAGTTCCCAGCGAATTGATTCGCGCCAAAGATGTCAGCAGCTTTGATCGCTGGAGTTTGCCCAGCTTTGAGGCGGACGCGTCTGCGCCGACTTATCTGCCGGAGACGCCGGAGACTAGCCAGCCAACCGCGCCTGAGGCAAGCACTGCGCAGGGCGAAGAGGTTGCTCTGGAGTCGGTCAAACCTTTGACGCTCGATGAACTCGAAGCGATTCGCCAGGACGCTTACAACGAAGGGTTTGCCGTTGGTGAGAAAGACGGTTTCCATGCCGGGCAATTAAAGGCCAAGCAAGAGGCCGATGTCGCTTTGCAAGCCAAGCTTGCCCGTCTTGAGCTGTTGATGGGCCAATTGTTGGCGCCAATTGCCGAGCAAGATCAGCAAATTGAACAAGCGCTGGTGAAGTTGGTGAACCACGTTTGCCGACAAGTGGTGCGCCGCGAGTTGTTGTGCAACTCCAGCCAGCTTGCCCAGGTGTTAAGCGAGGCCCTCAAATTGCTGCCGATGGGCGCCGGCAACCTGCGTATTCATATCAATCCGCAGGATTTCGAGCTGGTTAAAGCCCTGCGCGAGCGCCATGAAGAAAGCTGGCGGATTCTCGAAGATCAGCAGCTATTGGCCGGCGGCTGCCGGGTTGAAACCGAGCACAGCCAAATTGATGCCAGCGTCGAAACCCGCTTGGAGCTGGCGCTTAAGCAATTGTTTGAGCAGCAGCGCGAGCAACTCAGCAATCCCCCTGCGGCAGATTTGTCGCTGGATTTAAGTGCTGCCGTGGAAGTCACTGCCGAGCCGTCCGATGCGTCTTGAGCGCAGCAGTTTTAGCAAGCGCTTAAGCGGCTATCAAACCGCCGTCAATCTGCCCGAGCAGCCTGTGGTTGAGGGGCGACTGCTGCGCATGGTCGGCCTGACCCTGGAGGCTGAAGGCTTGCGCGCAGCTCTGGGCAGTCGCTGCATGGTGATCAATCAAGACAGTTACCACCCGGTGCAGGTTGAAGCTGAAGTCATGGGTTTCTCTGGCGGTCGGGTGTTCTTGATGCCAGTCGGTAATCTGGCTGGGATCGCACCAGGCGCTCGGGTAGTGCCACTGCCGGATTCCGGGCGCTTGCCGATGGGCATGTCGATGCTCGGCCGGGTACTCGACGGCGCCGGCCGCGCCCTGGATGGCAAGGGTGGGATGAAAGCCGAGGATTGGGTGCCGCTCGACGGCCCGACCATCAACCCGCTTAAGCGTGAACCGATCAATCAGCCTCTGGATGTCGGAATTCGCAGCATTAACGCCCTGTTAACGGTAGGGCGTGGCCAGCGACTGGGTTTGTTCGCCGGTACCGGGGTGGGCAAGAGCGTGCTGCTGGGGATGATGACGCGCTTTACCGAGGCCGACATTATCGTGGTCGGGCTGATCGGTGAACGGGGCCGCGAGGTAAAGGAATTTATCGAAAATATCCTCGGCGAAGAGGGGCTGAAACGCTCGGTGGTGGTCGCATCCCCTGCTGATGACGCGCCCCTGATGCGCCTGCGGGCGGCCATGTACTGCACGCGGATTGCCGAATATTTTCGCGATAAGGGCAAAAACGTATTACTGCTGATGGATTCGCTGACCCGTTTCGCCCAGGCCCAGCGCGAGATTGCTCTGGCGATTGGCGAGCCGCCGGCGACCAAAGGCTATCCGCCCTCGGTGTTTGCCAAATTGCCCAAGTTGGTTGAGCGGGCCGGTAATGCCGAGGCAGGTGGTGGTTCGATTACTGCGTTTTACACCGTGTTGTCGGAGGGCGATGACCAGCAGGACCCTATCGCCGATGCCGCCCGAGGCGTGCTCGACGGCCATATAGTGCTGTCGCGGCGCTTGGCCGAAGAGGGGCATTACCCAGCCATTGATATCGAGGCCTCGATCAGCCGGGTGATGCCGCAGGTGATTACGCCGCAACATTTGCGCGAGTCGCAACGCTTCAAACAACTCTGGTCACGTTATCAGCAGAGCCGCGATCTGATCAGCGTCGGCGCTTATGTGCCGGGTGGCGATCCGCAAACCGATCTGGCCATTGCGCTGCAACCGGCCATGGCGATGTACCTGCGCCAGGGCCTGGATGAAAGTGAAAGCCTGCAGCAGAGTGGTTTGCAATTAACTGCGCTGTTTAATCCTCAGGCGGGCGCTTAAGTCATGCAGCCAAGCCGTGCCGCTAGGCTGGCGCCAGTGGTTGATATGGCCGAGCGCGCTGAGCGTGAGGCCGCAAGAAGCCTGGGTCACACGCAGTTATTGCTGACCCAGGCCGAGACTAAACTGGGTGAGCTGGAGCGCTACCTGGGCGATTACCAGCAGCAATGGCTGACCCAAGGCCGGCAGGGCGTTTCCGGGCAGTGGCTGATGGGCTATCAGCGTTTTCTGTCGCAGTTGGAGACGGCCATCAACCAGCAACGGCAGGCGGCGGCCTGGCATCTCAATAATGTGAACAAAGCGCGCGAACTCTGGCAGCAACGCTATGCTCGTCTGGAGGCTTTGCGCAAGTTGGTGCAGCGCTACCAGCAAGAGGCGCGGCAAGCTGAGGACAAGCGTGAGCAAAAAATGCTCGATGAGCTGGCGCAACGCCTAAGCGGCGCAGAGCAACGCTGAATAGGGGTTGCCCTGTGAGTGGCGCAATGCTAAATGTTCTGCCGGCTGTCGATAACAATAAGGAGCTGTTTATGACCATTACCACGCAGATGTCTGCCGACGAGCAAGAGCTGACAATTTTCATTCAAGGGCGTTTCGATTTCGGCGCGCACCAAGAGTTTCGCGACGCTTACGAGCGTGTCGATAGCGCCCCTAAACGCTATCTGGTGGACTTGCAGGGCACCACTTACCTGGACAGTTCGGCGCTGGGGATGTTGTTGCTGTTGCGCGATCATGCCGGTGGCGATCATGCGCAAATTCGCTTGGCTAACTGCAACGCCGATGTGCGCAAAATTCTCGCCATCTCAAATTTCGAGCAACTGTTTAAAATCGCCTAAGGCCGCTGATTATGCCGGGCCGCGGCTTAACAATTCTGATTGTCGAGGACAGCGCGCTCGATCGCATGTTGCTGGCGACTATCGTCAGTCGTCAGGGCCATCGGGTACTGGAGGCCTGTAATGGCCTGGAAGCCGTGGCGCTGTTTCGGCTGGAGCGCCCGGACCTGGTGTTGATGGACGCCATGATGCCGGTGATGGATGGCTTTGAGGCCGCCCGGCGAATTAAAGCGTGCGCCGGCGAGACCTTGGTGCCGATTATCTTTCTGACCTCGCTGACCGAAGGCGAGGCGCTGGTGCGTTGCCTGGAGGCTGGCGGCGATGATTTTGTCGCCAAGCCTTACAATCGGGTAATCATCGAGGCCAAGATCAATGCTATGGATCGCTTGCGGCGCCTGCAGCAAACGGTGCTGCAGCAGCGGGATCTAATCGCCAAGCACAATGAACATTTACTCACCGAACAGCGCGTCGCCAAGGCGGTGTTCGACAAAGTGGCCCATTCGGGCTGTTTGAGCGCCGCCAATATTCGCTACATGCAGTCGCCCTATGCCTTGTTCAATGGCGATTTGCTGCTGGCCGCATTTAAACCCTCCGGTGGCATGCATGTGTTTCTCGGCGACTTTACCGGTCACGGCTTGCCTGCGGCGATTGGCGCTATGCCCTTGGCCGAGGTGTTTTATGGATTGACCGCCAAAGGCTACTCGATGGCAGAAATCCTTCGCGAGATGAACAGCAAGCTCAAGCGAATCTTGCCGGTCGGGGTGTTTTGCTGCGCCACGCTATTGAATGTGAGCTTTCATCGGCGGGTGGTCGAAGTTTGGAATGGCGGTTTACCGGATGGCTATCTGTACCGGGCTGCCAGTGGTGAGCGAGTGCCGCTGGTGTCGCGGCATTTGCCCTTGGGGGTGCGCGACGCGGCAACCTTTGATGATCGCTGCGAAATTTACTCGCTGGAGTTAGATGATCGGCTGTTCTTGCTCTCCGATGGCGTGCTGGAAGGTTGTAACAGTGACGGACAAATGTTCGGTGAAGAGCGCTTGCTGGCGGTGTTTGCGCAAAATCAACAAGCCGATCAGCTGTTCGCCGAGATTCAGCAGGCGATCGGTGAGTTCCGTGGCGAGGCGCAAGACGACGTCAGCATGGTCGAGGTGGTACTGGTTGAGGAGGCGTTGCTCAATCGCCCCGCCCTGGCATTTTCTGACGGCGGACAGATTAGCCCGCTCGATTGGTCCGCCAGCTTTGAGTTTCGTGCGCAAACCCTGCGGCATTTCAATCCGCTGCCGTTTTTATTGCAGTTTTTACTTGAGGTGCAAGAGTTGCGCGGCCAAGCTGGTGCGCTCTACACGGTGTTGGCCGAGCTGTATTCCAATGCCTTGGAGCATGGCGTGATGGGCCTGGATTCTCGGCTTAAGCGCGATGCCAAGGGATTTACCGAGTATTACGCCCAGCGTAACCAGCAGCTGGCCGGCCTGGATCAAGGCTTTGTGCGTTTTCACCTGCACTTAGTACCTGAGGCCGGTGGTGGACGGCTGACGTTGCGGGTTGAGGACAGCGGTGCGGGTTTTGATCCGCAGGCGGCTCCTGAGCCGCTGCCCGGTGGCGTCAACTTGAGTGGCCGGGGGATGGCGCTGGTGCGGCAATTGGCTGATCGGTGCAGCTACTCAGCCGATGGTCGTAGCGTCAGTGTGGAGTTTTCGTGGCCGGCGGCGACATGAGCTGCGCGTGTTCTGGAGGAGGGTCATAGGTGGCTGAAGTACATGTCGACAATGCCGTACTGGAAACTCTGCGCGATGTCATGGAAGACGAGTATTCGCTGTTACTGGAAACTTTTCTGGCCGACTCCGAGGAGCGCCTGCGTCTGCTGGTAGCGGCTGCCCAGAGCGCCGATGCCCAAGCTATGCGCTTGGCGGCGCATAGCTTTAAAGGCAGCTGCAGCAATATGGGTGCGCTGCTGTTGGCCAGCCTGTGCAAAGAGCTGGAGGAGCTTGCTCGCCGTGAGCTTTTGGATCAGGTGGCACCTGTGCTTGAGCAGGTGCAGCGCGAGTTTGCGATAGTGCGCATTCTGTTTAAAGCTGAACTGCAGCGTTATCGCTGACGGCTGCGCAATCGGGCGCGCAGCGCTCGCAGAGTTGGCCTTAGCCTTGCATTACCTCTGGCACGACCCACCCAAGCGGCCATCTATGGCCGTAATGGAGAGTGCCCATGTCCGTTGTCCCCGATCTACTGTTGCAGCCTGCCGTTAAAGCCAAGCCTCGCGCCGTGCCCGCCAAGGCGCAGACGCCCGCGCCCGAACCCAGTCAGCGCAAGGCTGCCAGTTTCGCTCAGGTGTACGCTCGCGAGCGCCAAGACAAGCCTGTCGAGCGTGCTGAACCTGTGGCTAAGGGCGCTCGCGAACGGTTCTCCGACTGCGGTGATGACGCCAGCAGTGCGACTGAAACCTTGCCTGAGCAAGAGCAAGTTGCCGCAAGCGGCAAAGCTTTGCCGGACGACGCCACGGCGACCACGACTGCGGATGAAGATGCAGAGCCGGATACTGAGCTCGATCCTTTGTTGCTCTTGGCCATCAGCGGTCAGTTACCCGCCGTTGAAGTCAGCCCTGCTGATTTGGCCGCAATCGGGACGGCGCAACAAACAGCTGAAGATGCTACTGCGCAGGCGGTGCTCGGTGGCTTAACCCCCGCAGTAGCCGGTTTGGCCAGCGCTGCAACAGCCGCCATGACGGATGCCAGTCATGACCCGACCCTGGACAGCCTGACCAGCGCCGCCGGCGTGCAGTTGGTGGTGGATCTTGGTGCTAAGGCCCAGCTGGCGGCTCAGACGGCGACGCAGCAGGCAGGTGGTGCTGCAGTTGCTCAGGGCGCGGCTGATACCACTCAGGATTTTGCCGGTGCACTGCTGGCGGCCGGGCAGCCGACGGCTGAGACTAAGCTGGGGGAGGGTGCGCTGGCTGAGCTTAAGGCGCTCGGTGTGGACGGGGCTGACAGCCTCAAGGATGCCTCGCCAGAACTGCGCACGGAAAATCTCACTGCCAGGCTGAGTGCCCTTAGCCAAGCCATTGGCCAGCAAACGCCGGCGACATCGCGTCTGGGCTTGATTCCTGGGCAGCCACTGGCGATGCAGCAAGGTGGCTGGAGCGAGGCGGTAGTCGACAAGGTTATGTGGCTGTCGAGCCAGAATCTAAAATCGGCGGAAATCCAGCTGGACCCTGCCGAGCTGGGTCGCTTGGAGGTGCGGGTTGATATCGCCAAGGATCAAACCCAGGTGACCTTTGCCAGCCCCCATGCGGGTGTGCGTGAGGCCCTTGAAGGGCAAATGCAGCGGTTGCGTGATCTGTTTACCGCGCAGGGGATGAACTTGCTCGATGTCAATGTTTCCGACCAGTCAATGAATCGTGGCTGGCAAGGCCAGGAACAGCAGGGGGGAGCCGGTGAGGGCTCGCGCCGTGGCGGCTCTGCGGGTGGTTTGTTGGCGGCCGGTGACGATGAGCACATCAGTGCGGTGACTGAGTTGCGTGGTTCAAGCTTGGCGGCGTCGCGCAGCTTGGTGGATTACTATGCCTAAAGTCCGACAGGCTGCCAGGTAATCAGTCGCCTTGATCTAAACTTTAATTCGCCCGGGGAACCGGGCGAACTCGTTTTTGGGTGACAGTGCGTGGGCTTACTGGTATATCCGCTGCGCGAGTCGAACAATGCAGGGTTAGGCCATAATATTGATGAACTGGCATAACACTTGCTCCTAACCCCTTGAACGCTGACATAAAACGATCAGTGACGGATTATTGGCATGGCTAAGAAAGAAGAGAAAACTCCAGCAGCGGCCGATGCCGAGGGCAAACCTGCCGGCAAAAGCAAACTCAAGCTGATTATTTTGATCGTGGTGGGTTTGCTGCTGGTGATTGGTTTGTCAGGCGGTGGCGTCTGGTTCTTTCTGAAGAAAAATGACAAGAAAGACGAGGCCAAGCCCGAAGAGCATGCGGCCGTCGAAGGTGAGGCCAAGCCCGGCAAGCAAGTGGCTATCTACGAGGTTTTGGCGCCGGCGTTTGTGGTCAACTTCAACTACAAAGGCCGCCAGCGTTATATGCAAGTCAGCGTCGCACTGATGGGGCGCGACAAGGCTGAGCTGGATGCCTTGCACGAGCACATGCCGGTGCTGCGCAATAACTTGGTCATGCTGTTCTCTGGGCAGGACTTTGAGGCTTTGAGCACGCCGGTCGGCAAGGAAATGCTCCGTCAGCAAACCACCGCGAGCGTGCAAGCCCTGGCGCAAAAAGAGACCGGTAAATTGGCGGTCGAACAAGTGCTGTTTACCAATATCGTATTGCAGTAGGAGCTTGGATTAATGGCTGTGCAAGATCTGCTCTCACAAGACGAAATTGATGCCCTGCTGCATGGCGTCGATGACGGTGCAGTCGAGACTGAAGAGGCTGCTGAGCCCGGCACGGCGAAAACCTATGACCTGTCCAGCCAGGACCGCATCGTTCGCGGCCGCATGCCAACGCTGGAGATGATCAACGAGCGCTTTGCTCGTTACACCCGCGTGAGCATGTTTAACCTGCTGCGCCGTTCGGCCGATGTGGCGGTCGGTGGCGTGCAGGTGATGAAGTTCGGCGAGTACGTGCATTCCTTGTATGTACCCACCAGTCTCAACCTGGTGAAGATGAAGCCGCTGCGCGGTACCGGCTTGTTCATTCTGGATGCCAAGTTGGTGTTCAAACTGGTGGATAACTTCTTTGGCGGCGATGGCCGCCACGCCAAGATCGAAGGTCGTGAATTCACTCCCACCGAGTTGCGGGTGGTGCGCATGGTTATTGACCAGGCCTTTGTCGACCTCAAAGAAGCCTGGCATGCGGTGCTGGATATTAACTTTGAGTACATCAGCTCGGAAGTGAACCCGGCCTTGGCCAACATCGTCAGCCCCAGCGAAGTGGTGGTGGTCTCTACCTTTCACATCGAGTTGGATGGCGGTGGCGGCGACCTTCACGTAACCATGCCGTATTCGATGATTGAGCCGATTCGCGACATGCTTGATGCCGGTTTTCAGTCCGATGTCGATGATCAGGATGAGCGTTGGGTGAATGCCCTGCGCGAAGATATTCTCGATGTCAGCGTACCGCTGGGCGCCACCGTGGCCAGTCGCCAATTAAAGCTGCGGGATATTTTGCATATGCAGCCGGGTGATGTAATTCCGGTGGACTTGCCCGATCAGGTGTTGCTGCGCGCCAATGGCGTGCCGGCCTTTACCGTCAAGTTGGGCGCGCACAAAGGCAAACTGGCCTTCCAAATACTCAATCCGGTCGAGCGTTTGCGCTGATGCGCGGCGCTTAACCCATATTTTAGAGGCTGTTTAACGTCGCCACAGCGCGACATAAGCAGGCGCACTAAACATTAAGCGGGTTCTTAGAGCTCGCCGAGGACACACGATGGCAGACGAAGACGAAAACACCTCTCCCGAAGAACAGGCTTTGGCCGATGAGTGGGCGGCAGCCTTGTCTGAGGCTGGCGATGCCGATCAGGATGACATCGACGCGATGATGGCCAGTGCGGCGGCAGAACCCGCAGCGCCACGGGCGAAAATGGAAGAGTTCGGCAGTTCGCCGGCACGCTCGAGCGCGCCAGTGAGCCTGGATGGACCGAATCTGGATGTGATTCTGGATATCCCAGTGTCGATTTCCATGGAAGTTGGCAATACCGAAATCACCATTCGCAACCTGCTGCAGCTCAACCAGGGATCGGTGATCGAGCTTGATCGGTTGGCCGGCGAGCCGCTGGATGTGTTGGTCAACGGCACTTTGATCGCTCACGGTGAGGTGGTGGTGGTGAACGAGAAATTTGGCATTCGCTTGACTGATGTCATCAGTCCAAGTGAACGCATCAAGAAGTTGCGCTAAACCCATGCGCAGCTTTCTTTGGCTGTTGAGCGGCCTGCCGCTGACGGCCCTGGCGGCTGAGCCTGGCCCCGCTGTGGCCGCTGCACAGGTGGTGACTAGTAGTAGCAATCTGAGTGCTCAGCTGGGCCAGATGCTGCTGGGTTTGCTGTTGGTCATCGGCCTGATCTTCGTGCTGGCCTGGTTGCTGCGCCGCGTGCAGCGTATTGGTCCGCGCGGCGCGCAGGTCATCAAGTTGTTGGCCACCCAAGCACTGGGGCCGCGCGATCGGCTGGTGCTGGTGCAAGTGGGCGGCGAACAAATTCTGCTGGGTTTAAGCGCGGGCCGCATCACTCCCTTGCATGTGCTTAAAGAGCCGGTGCATCTGCCCGACAGTGAGCCGGCCAGTAGCGAGTTTGCCCAGCGCCTGATGGAGTTGTTGGGCAAGGATCAGAAGGACAAACCTTGATGGCTGTATTGCGTATTCTGTTGGTCGTGTTGTTGGGTTTGGTCGCGCCATTGGCCTTTGGCGCCGACGATCCACTGTCGATTTCGGCGATCACACTGTCCAACAACGCTGCGGGCCAGCAGGAGTATTCGGTCAATCTGCAGATTCTGCTGATCATGACCGCGCTGAGCTTTATCCCAGCCTTCGTGATGCTGATGACCAGCTTCACCCGGATCATCATCGTTTTTTCGATTTTGCGGCAGGCGTTGGGCTTGCAGCAGACGCCGTCGAACCAGATTCTTACCGGGCTGGCGATGTTTTTGACCCTGTTCATCATGGCGCCGGTGTTCGATCAAATAAACCAAGATGCGCTGCAGCCTTACTTGAAGGATCAGCTGCCGGCCCAGCAGGCGATCGCCAAAGCCGAAGTGCCGTTGAAGAAATTCATGCTGGCGCAGACCCGCGCCTCCGATCTTGAGCTGTTTGTACGCTTGTCCAAACGTACCGACATCGTTGCGCCGGAAGCCGCGCCGATGACCATTCTGGTGCCGGCCTTCGTTACCTCGGAGCTGAAAACCGCATTTCAGATCGGCTTTATGATTTTTATCCCGTTCCTGATCATCGATATGGTGGTGGCCAGTGTGCTGATGGCTATGGGCATGATGATGCTCTCGCCGCTGATTATTTCGCTGCCGTTCAAAATCATGCTGTTTGTGCTGATTGATGGTTGGGCGCTGGTCATCGGCACCTTGGCCAGTAGTTTCGGCACCCTTTAGATACGCACGTGGAGCGACGCTTATGACTCCCGAAGTGGCGGTAGACCTGATCCGTGAGGCGCTGTGGTTGATCGCCGTGATTGTCGGTTTGCTGGTGTTGCCCAGTTTGCTGGTGGGCTTGCTGGTGGCGATGTTTCAGGCCGCGACGCAAATCAACGAGCAAACCTTGAGCTTCGTACCACGCCTGCTGGTTATGCTGATGACGCTGATCTGGGCCGGCCCCTGGTTGGTGCGCGAGCTGATGGAATACACCCAAACCTTGATTCAGAACATTCCGCGGGTCATCGGCTAAGCCCATGTTGGAACTGACCACCGAGCAGATCGGCGCCTGGGTGGGGAGTTTTCTGCTGCCGTTGTTTCGCATCGCCTCCTTGCTGATGGTGATGCCGATTATTGGTACCAAGCTGGTGCCAGCTCGAGTGCGACTGTATCTGGCCCTGGCGATTTGCCTGGTGCTGGCACCCACGGTGCCGCCGATCGCGCCATTCGATGCCGTGAGCTTGCAGGCCATCTTGCTCATCGCCCAAGAGATTCTCATCGGGGTGATGCTGGGCTTCACCTTGCAGTTGTTCTTTCACTTATTTTCGGTGGCGGGGCAGATTATCGCGGTGCAAACCGGCTTGGGCTTTGCCGCCATGGTCGATCCTGGTAATGGCGTCTCAGTGCCGGTGTTGGCGCAGATGCTGCTGATGCTGGTGACCCTGCTGTTTTTGGCCATGAACGGTCATCTGGTGGTGTTTGAGGTATTGGCCGAGAGTTTTATTACCTTGCCCATCGGCACGGGTTTGTCGACGGCCCACTACTGGGAGTTGGCTGGCAAGCTGGGCTGGGTGTTCGGCGCCGGTTTATTGCTGGTGCTGCCGGCGGTCACCGCATTGCTGGTGATCAACCTGGCGTTCGGCTTGATGACCCGGGCGGCGCCGCAATTGAACATCATCTCGATCGGTTTTCCGCTGACCATGGTGCTCGGCCTGGTGATTTTCTGGCTGGGTCTGGGGGATTTTCTGGCCCAATACCAGCAGCTGGCCAGCGACGGCTTGCAGCTGTTGCGTGAATTGGCGCGCGCGCGCTAAGGATCTGTCATGGCTGAAAGCGAGAGTGGCGCGGACAAGAGTGAAGAGCCCACGGGCAAACGCTTAGAAGAGTCGCGCAAAAAAGGCCAGGTTGCTCGTTCACGGGAGCTCAATACGGTGGCGGTGACGCTGTCGGGAATTGGCGGCTTACTGGTTTATGGCGCCGATTTTGGCCATATGCTGCTGACGATGATGCAAAAAAACTTCGACCTGCCGCGCGAGGTGCTGCTGGATGACGGCTCCATGGCGCTGTTCTTGTTGCTGTCCGGCAAGATGGTGCTGGAGGCCATGTTGCCGCTGCTGTTGATCCTGGTAATTGCCTCTTTGGTTGGTCCGATCGCCTTGGGTGGCTGGTTGTTTTCAGCCGAGTCGATGGCGCCCCAACTCAGCCGGATGAGCCCGCTGGCGGGTCTTAAACGGATGTTTTCCACCCACGCCTTGGTGGAGCTGCTCAAGGCGTTGGGCAAATTCACGGTCATAGTTTTGGTGGCGTTAGCGGTGCTGCGCAGCTACCAGAAAGACCTGCAGGCTATCGCCTATGAGCCATTGCCCTCGGCCATTATCCACAGCGTCAATATCGTCGGTTGGAGCATGTTGTGGATGGCGTGCGGGTTAATTTTGATTGCGGTGGTCGATATACCCTTTCAGATTTGGGATAACCGCCAAAAACTGATGATGACCAAGCAGGAAGTGCGCGACGAATACAAAGACAGTGAAGGTAAGCCCGAGGTCAAGTCGCGGATTCGTCAGTTGCAGCGGCAAATGGCTGAGCGGCGGATGATGGCGGCGGTGCCCCAGGCGGATGTGGTAATTACCAACCCAACGCATTTTGCCGTGGCGCTCAAATACGATCCGGCCCAGGGCAGTGCCCCGGTGCTGCTGGCCAAGGGCAGCGATTTTACCGCTCTGAAAATTCGTGAAATTGCCCAAGAGCATAAAGTCATGCTGCTGGAATCGCCGGGGCTGGCGCGGGCGGTTTACTACTCAACTGAATTGGACCAACAGATTCCGGCCGGCTTGTACCTGGCTGTGGCCCAGGTACTGGCCTACGTTTATCAGCTCAGGCAGTACCAGTCCGGCAAAGGCAAACGCCCGGCGCCGCTGCCGGATCTACCGATTCCGCCCGACCTGCGCCGCGACGAGTAACTCCTCCCCCCCCTGACTGAGCACTGCGTCGGCCCCTTCAACTTGTCCATTGGGTAAAGATTTTTCTTTATCGCTCAAACAGTTGGCTTAGTTGGACGAGTTCTTGCACTAGCTGATTCACAGGCGCCTTGAGCGTCAAAAGATTGAATCGGCTGGAGTGGCAACGTGGCAGTAGATCGCACGCAAATGATGGGCAATGTGCGCGGTAACCTCGCGGGCTTGCGGCATGGCAATTTAGGCGTGCCGTTGCTGCTGCTCGTCATGCTCGCCATGATGATGTTGCCGATCCCGCCGTTTCTGCTCGACGTGCTGTTCACTTTCAATATCGCCTTGTCGATTGTGGTCCTGCTGGTCTGCGTGTACGCCTTGCGGCCGCTGGATTTCGCGGTATTTCCGACCATTTTGCTGATCGCCACCTTGCTGCGCCTGGCGCTGAACGTCGCTTCCACGCGGGTGGTGCTGTTACACGGGCATGATGGTCACGAGGCTGCCGGTAAGGTGATCCAGGCCTTCGGCGAAGTGGTGATCGGCGGCAACTACGTGGTCGGTATCGTGGTGTTTGCGATCTTGATGATCATCAACTTTGTGGTGGTGACCAAGGGCGCCGGGCGCATCTCCGAGGTCAGCGCACGTTTTACCTTGGATGCTATGCCGGGCAAGCAAATGGCCATTGATGCCGACTTGAACGCCGGCTTGATCGAGCAGGCGGAAGCCAAAAAGCGTCGCTCGGAAGTCTCCCAGGAAGCCGATTTTTACGGCTCCATGGACGGTGCCAGCAAGTTCGTCCGTGGTGACGCCGTGGCCGGTTTGCTGATTCTGTTTATCAACCTGATCGGTGGCGTGGCCATCGGCATCTTCCAGCATCAAATGGGCTTCTCAGATGCGGGCAAGGTGTATGCGCTGCTGACCATCGGTGACGGTTTAGTGGCGCAGATTCCGTCCCTGTTGTTGTCGACGGCGGCGGCGATCATGGTGACGCGGGTGTCCAGCTCGGAAGACATGGGCGCCCAGGTTAATCGGCAGATGTTTACCTCGCCCAAGGCACTGGCCGTTTCGGCGATTATTTTGATCGCCATGGGCTTGGTGCCCGGCATGCCGCATGTGTCTTTTGTTGGTCTGGGGCTGGTGGCTGCGGGTGGCGCCTATTGGATTGCCAATCGCCAGCGGCTGGTCAAAGAGGAAGAAGTACATGAGGTGCAGCGCCAGCAAGAGGCGCTACCGGCTGCGCGCTCCCAGGAAACCAAGGAACTCGGCTGGGATGATGTAACGCCGGTCGATATGGTGGGCCTGGAGGTGGGTTATCGGCTGATTCCGTTGGTCGATCGTGCTCAGGGTGGGCAGCTGCTGGCGCGAATCAAGGGGGTACGTAAGAAGCTCTCGCAAGAGATGGGTTTTTTGATGCCCTCGGTGCATATCCGCGACAACCTCGACCTGCTGCCCAATGCCTATCGTTTGACCCTGATGGGCGTTAGCGTCGCGGAGGCAGAGGTCTATCCAGATCGCGAGCTGGCGATTAATCCGGGGCAGGTGTTCGGCCCGCTCAACGGCATCGCCGCCAAGGACCCAGCGTTCGGCCTGGAGGCCGTGTGGATAGATCCAAACCAGCGCGACCAGGCGCAGTCGCTGGGTTATACCGTGGTGGACGCCAGCACCGTGGTGGCGACTCACCTCAACCAGGTGCTGCACAAGCATGCCCATGAACTGCTCGGTCACGAGGAAGTTCAGCAGTTGTTGCAGTTGTTGGCTAAAAGCTCACCCAAGCTTGCCGAAGAGTTGGTGCCGGGCACTGTGTCTTTGTCGACCCTACTTAAAGTGCTACAGGCGTTGCTGCAAGAGCAGGTGCCGGTACGGGATATTCGCACCATCGCCGAAACCATCGCCAATGCCGCCACCAAGAGTCAAGATCCCGCCGCCATGGTGGCTGCGGTGCGCGTGTCGCTGGCCCGGGCAATCGTGCAAAGCGTTGTGGGACTAGAGCCGGAGCTGCCTGTGATCACCCTTGAGCCAAGGTTGGAACAGATATTGCTCAACAGTATTCAGAAGGCCGGCCAAGGCTCCGAAGAAGGCATTCTTTTGGAGCCTGGCATGGCTGAAAAGTTACAACGTTCCTTGGTGGACGCAGCGCAGCGTCAGGAGATGCTCGGCAAGCCAGCGATTTTGCTGGTGGCTGGCCCGGTTCGGGCGATGCTTTCGCGCTTTGCGCGCCTCGCAGTGCCGAATATGCACGTGCTGGCCTACCAAGAAATTCCGGATAACAAGCAGGTCACCATCGTTGCGACGGTGGGGCAGAACTGAGGTCTAGGCCATGCAAGTCAAACGCTTTTTTGCCGCCGATATGCGCCAAGCCATGAAGCTGGTCCGTGATGAATTGGGTGCTGATGCCTCAATAATTGCCAATCGCCGGGTGGCGGGTGGGGTTGAACTGACAGCTGCCCTGGACTATCAGATACCTGCCGCGCCCAGCCGTCAGCCGAATGTTGAGCTGGAAACTGAGCTGCGCAAGACCCAAACGCGCATCGCCTCGGCGCAAGCTGAACTGCATAACCGTGTTCAGGCGGATGCGGGTAAAGACGGTCAGTTGTTCGCCGGCCCGGCTAAAGCTTCGCCAGCGCGCGCGGCGCCGCCTGCGCGGGCAACCCCGCCAGCCGCTGCAGCGGCATTGCCCGCGGGTGATCAGCGGGCGCTGGAGGCCATGCGTTTTGAACTGCACGGCTTGCGTGAATTGATTGAGGTGCAGTTAGGCTCAATTGCCTGGGGTCAACTGCAAACTCGCAAGCCGCAGCAAGCCAATTTATGGCGGCGGTTGCAACGCATGGGTATAGCGGCTGAACTGGCCCGCGCGCTGCTGGAAAAAGTCGCCACCATTACTGATCCGCGCCAAGCTTGGCGGATGCTCTTGGCACATTTGGCCCATGCGATTCGGATCGCGCCCGTTGAGCCGCTAGAAGAGGGCGGGGTCATCGCCTTGGTCGGACCGGCCGGCATGGGTAAAACCACCACCCTAGCCAAGTTGGCCGCCCGTTATGTGCTCAAGTACGGCGCGCAAAATATCGCCTTGGTGAGCATGGACAGCTATCGCATTGGCGCCCAAGAGCAGCTGAAAACCCTTGGGCGGATTCTGAATGTGTCGGTTACTCACGTCGATCCGGGTCAGTCCTTAACCCAGGCGCTGGCGCCTTTAGCGCGGCGTAAAGTGGTGTTAATCGATACCGCCGGTTTACCTGGCAATGATCCGGCGTTGCGCATGCAACTGGAAACCCTGGCCGGACGCGGCATAAAAGCTAAAAATTATTTAGTTTTAGCCGCAACCAGTCAGGGTCAAGTGCTCAAGGCCGCCTACCATAGTTATAAGCATTGTGGTTTGACTGGCTGTATTTTGACTAAGCTAGATGAAGCAACCAGCCTTGGTGAAGTTTTAGGGCTGGCTATCAGTCAGCGCCTGCCGGTAGCCTATGTCGCTGATGGGCCTCGAATTCCTGACGATTTACAGTTTCCACGCAGTCATCAATTGGTCAGTCGAGCGGTAAGCTTGCAAGTACCCGAGGACCCGAGCGAGGATGCCATGGCCGATATGTTTGCTGGTTTGTATCAGCAACAACCCCGGCAGGTTGGTTAAACTGCTCGGAGCACAGAATTTTACACCCGCAGTACCTTGTATCCTTGGCCGCGCAGCGCTGGCCATCGATTCCAGTCCAAGCAACACAAGGTGTTAAAACAGCATGAGTAGTAAGCATCCCGTACAGGTGATTGCAGTGACCGGCGGCAAGGGCGGCGTTGGCAAGACTAATGTGTCGGTAAATTTGGCATTGGCGTTGGCCGACCTCGGTCGCCGCGTGCTGCTGATGGATGCCGACCTTGGTTTGGCCAACGTTGACGTGCTGCTCGGCCTAACCGCCAAGCGTACCCTGGAAGATGTGATTTCTGGTGAGTGCGATTTGCGTGACGTCTTGCTGCAAGGCCCAGGCGGTATTCGCATTGTGCCGGCGGCTTCTGGTGCGCAAAGCATGGTGCAACTGTCGCCGATGCAGCACGCCGGTTTGATTCAAGCCTTCAGTGATATCAGCGATAACGTCGACGTGTTGATCATTGATACCGCAGCCGGCATTGGTGATGGCGTGGTCAGTTTTGTGCGCGCCGCCCAAGAGGTAATCATGGTCGTGTGCGATGAGCCCACCTCGATTACCGATGCGTATGCGCTGATTAAATTGCTCAATCGCGATTACGGCATGAGCCGTTTTCGGGTGCTGGCCAACATGGCGCACAGCCCGCAAGAAGGCCACAATCTGTTCGCCAAGCTGACCAAAGTAACCGATCGTTTTCTCGATGTGGCGCTGCAGTATCTGGGCGCTGTGCCGTACGACGAGTCAGTGCGCAAAGCGGTGCAAAAGCAACGTGCCGTGTATGAGGCTTTTCCGCGTTCAAAGTGCGCATTGGCGTTTAAGGCCATTGCACAAAAAGTCGATGCGTGGCCTTTACCGGCTAACCCGCGTGGGCATCTGGAGTTTTTTGTCGAGCGCTTGGTGCAGAGTTCAACTGCAGACTCCGGCGTATGACAGTCGCTATGGGGCTTCGCATGTATAGCAAAGCGCAGGCACAAGATTCCCGGCATCAGCTTATTGAGCAATACGCACCCCTGGTTAAGCGTATTGCTTATCACCTGCTAGCCCGATTGCCGGCTAACGTTCAAGTCGATGACTTGATCCAGGCAGGCATGATCGGCTTGCTCGAAGCCTCAACCAAATACGACGCCAGCAAAGGTGCAAGTTTTGAAACTTACGCCGGCATCCGCATTCGTGGAGCTATGCTGGATGATGTGCGCAAGGGCGATTGGGCGCCGCGTTCAGTGCATCGCAATACCCGTATGGTCAGCGATGCGATTAGAAAAATTGAGGCGCGAGTCGGTCGCGACGCTAAAGATCAAGAGGTTGCGGCCGAACTACAATTGAGTCTCGAAGATTACTACGGCATTCTCAGCGATACTTTAGGCAGCCGCTTGTTCAGCTTCGACGACCTGTTACAGGAAAACGAGCCAGGCGGTGTGCGTGAATACACAGGTACTGCTCAGCTTGAACCGTCCCGAGATCTGGAAGATCAGCGTTTCCAACTGGCCTTGGCCGACGCCATTGCCAACTTGCCGGAACGTGAGCGTTTGGTCTTGTCGTTGTATTACGATGAGGGGCTGAACCTCAAAGAGATTGGCGAGGTACTGGGGGTTAGCGAATCGCGTGTCAGCCAGTTGCACAGTCAATGCGCCGCACGGTTGCGAGCACGTCTGGCTGAGTGGCGTGAGCACTGAGCAAATACGTCAATTTCACGATTTCACGGCATGTCCAGGTCTTGGATATGTTTAGGACTGTACGGAGGTCGATTTGGACAAGAACATGAAAATCCTCATCGTCGATGACTTTTCGACGATGCGGCGAATCATCAAGAACCTCTTGCGTGACTTGGGATTTACCAATACCGCTGAGGCCGATGATGGCGTCACTGCACTGCCGATGCTGCAAAGCGGCAGCTTTGATTTTCTGGTGACGGACTGGAACATGCCCGGTATGACCGGCATTGACCTGTTACGCGCCGTGCGCGCCGACGAGCGTCTCAAGCAGTTACCTGTGCTGATGGTGACGGCTGAGGCCAAGCGCGATCAGATTATCGAAGCAGCGCAAGCGGGTGTGAATGGCTATGTGGTTAAGCCCTTCACGGCGCAAGTGCTGAAAGAGAAGATCGATAAGATCTTTGAGCGGGTTAACGGCTGATGTCGGTCGCGAGGGCGCTATGGAGCATAAAGAGCCGCACATGACTGACCTTGAGTCGAGTCTGAAAACCCACGCCCGCTCTCTAATGGATAGCCTTGAGCGCGGTAATTTTAGTGGTGCAATCGAAGTCATTCACGATTTAAACAAAGCCCGCGATCAAGGCCTCTATCACGAGGTGGGCAAGCTGACCCGCGAACTGCATAACTCAATCGTTAATTTTCAAGTTGACCTCAGTGGCTCACACGCCGCCGAAGTTTCTGAAATCAGCGACGCCAGTGAACGCCTGAATTATGTAGTGCGCATGACCGAGAAAGCGGCCAATCGCACCATGGATCTGGTCGAAGAAAGCGCTCCGCTGGTCAATGAGATTGGCTCGGAGTCGCGGGCCTTGAGTGTCGATTGGGCGCGTTTTATGCGCCGTGAGGTCGGCGCAGATGAGTTTCGCGAGTTGGCTAAACGGATTGAATCATTCCTCGAGCAAAGTGATCGCGACAGCAGCAAGTTGTCGGCTCACTTGAACGATATTTTGCTGGCGCAAGACTTCCAGGACCTTACCGGGCAGGTGATCAAGCGGGTCACCAGCATGGTGACCGAGGTCGAGAGCAATCTGCTCAAACTGGTCTGCATGGCGTCACAGATTGATCGCTATACCGGCATTCAGCACGATCACGATGAGTTGCGTGCTGAACAAAAACAACAAAAAGAGCCATCCCGGGGTGAAGGTCCGCAGATTCATGCCGATAAGCGTGAAGACGTCGTATCTGGTCAGGTCGATGTTGACGATCTGCTGTCCAGCCTTGGTTTTTAGGGAGCACGCGAATGAGCTTCGGCGCCGATGAAGAGATTCTCCAGGATTTTCTGGTAGAAGCCGGCGAGATTCTTGAACTGTTGTCCGAACAGTTGGTTGAGCTTGAAAATCGCCCGGACGATATGAATTTGCTCAATGCCATTTTCCGTGGTTTTCACACGGTCAAAGGCGGAGCCGGTTTCCTCCAGCTGGATGCGCTGGTGGAGTGCTGCCATATCGCAGAAAACGTGTTCGATATTCTGCGTAAAGGTGAGCGTCGGGTTGACTCCGAACTCATGGACGTAGTGCTGGAAACCCTCGACGCCGTTAACTCGATGTTTGCTGAGGTGCGCGAACGCACCGAAGTCACGCATGCGACTCCTGAGCTATTGGCCGCCTTGGCGCGCTTGGCTGAACCGGGTGGTGCGCCGAAGGCTGCTGCACCTGCGCCTGTTGCGCCGGTCGCGGTTGAAAGCATTGCACCGGTCGCAGCCAGCGAGAGTGCAGATATCACCGATAGCGAGTTCGAGCAGTTGCTCGATGCGTTGGCGCAGCCGCCGGTGGCTGAGGTCGAACTGGTTGTTCCAGCTGCCCCGGCGTCCGATGCCATTACCGACGATGAGTTTGAGTCCTTGCTTGATCAGCTGCACGGCAAGGGTCAGTTTGCTGCACCTGAGTCAGCAGCTGCGCCAGTAGCGCCAGCCACGCCGCCAGCGGACGTCAGTACGGCGCCTGCGGGCGAAATTACCGATGACGAGTTCGAGGCGTTGCTCGATCAGTTGCATGGCAAGGGCAAGTTTGAGGCTCCTGCTGATACGACCGTTAGCTCTGCCCCTGCGGCGCCCAGCACAGCAACACCGGCCAGCGGCGAGAACATTACTGACGATGAGTTCGAGGCGTTGCTTGATCAGTTGCACGGCAAGGGCAAGTTCGTTGAGCCCAGCGTTGCAGCGCCGGTCGCGGCAGCCGCACCGGTTGCGGCGGTGGTGGCCAAGCCGGTTGCGGTCAGTAAGCCGGCTGAGAAAACGCCTGAGCCAGATGTTGATGCTGAGCCGGCGCCGGTCAGGGCCGCGCCGGTAAAGGCTGCGGCAGCGCCGGTCGCGGGCGACAAAGCCGCCGCCAGCGAAGCCGAAACCACCGTGCGGGTCGACACTGCACGGTTGGATGAAATCATGAACATGGTCGGTGAATTGGTGTTGGTGCGTAATCGTCTGGTGCGACTGGGCTCCAACAGCAATGACGAAGCCATGGCCAAGGCGGTCTCCAATCTTGATGTGGTAACCGCAGATCTGCAGACGGCGGTGATGAAAACCCGCATGCAGCCGATCAAAAAAGTCTTTGGTCGTTTCCCGCGTCTGGTGCGCGACCTGGCACGTAACCTGAAGAAAGAAATCAACTTGGAGTTGGTCGGTGAAGAAACCGACCTAGACAAAAATTTGGTGGAGGCTTTGGCTGACCCCTTGGTCCACTTGGTGCGCAACTCGGTTGACCACGGCATTGAATCACCGGATCAGCGCGAGGCCAGCGGCAAGAGTCGTGGCGGTAAAATTATTTTGGCGGCGCAACAAGAGGGTGATCACATCCTCCTGTCGATCTCCGATGATGGTAACGGCATGGACCCAGACGTACTGCGGGCCAAGGCGGTCGAGAAGGGCGTGCTGGACAAAGATGCTGCCGATCGTTTGAGTGATACCGAGTGCTTCAACCTGATTTTCGCCCCGGGCTTTTCAACCAAGGCCGAGATCACCGACGTTTCTGGTCGTGGTGTTGGCATGGACGTGGTGAAAACCAAGATTTCGCAACTCAACGGCATCATTAATATTTACTCGACCAAGGGCCAAGGCACCAAAATCGTTATCAAAGTGCCATTAACCTTGGCGATTATGCCGACGCTGATGGTGATGCTGGGTAATCAAGCCTTTGCCTTCCCGCTGGTCAATGTTAACGAAATATTCCACCTTGATCTGTCACGAACCAATGTGGTCGATGGTCAAGAGGTGGTGATTGTCCGCGACAAGGCTTTACCGCTGTTCTATCTCAAGCGCTGGCTGGTCGGCAGCGCCGCGTGCGAAGAGCAGGGTGAAGGGCATGTGGTTATTTTGTCGGTGGGCACCCAGCGGATTGGCTTTGTCGTTGATCAGTTGGTCGGTCAGGAGGAAGTGGTGATCAAACCCTTGGGCAAGATGCTGCAAGGTACTCCGGGCATGTCTGGCGCAACCATTACCGGTGACGGGCGGATTGCGTTAATTCTTGATGTGCCAAGCATGCTTAAACGTTACGCGCGTCGCGGTTGATCGTTACTGGCGCGGCTTAGCTTGCCTGGTGCCGACGCCGGCAAGGTTAAGTCGCGTATCCGCATGTTTAGATACAACAGGCAGTGAGCAGGTTCTTAGGAGTGTGTATGGCGGTTAAGGTCTTGGTGGTGGATGACTCGGGTTTCTTTCGCCGCCGCGTCTCGGAGATTCTTTCTGCTGACCCCAATATTCAAGTCATTGGTACGGCCACCAATGGTCGTGAGGCAATTGATCAGGCCATAGCGCTCAAGCCTGATGTGATTACCATGGACTATGAAATGCCGATGATGGATGGCATTACGGCCGTGCGTAACATCATGCAGCGCTGCCCAACGCCGGTACTGATGTTTTCCTCGCTGACCCATGAGGGCGCCCGCGTTACCTTGGATGCCCTGGACGCCGGGGCGGTGGATTTTCTGCCGAAAAATTTCGAAGATATCTCGCGTAACCCTGAAAAAGTTAAGCAGATGCTCTGCGAGAAAGTCCACAGCATTGCCCGCAGTAATCGCCGTTATGGCAGCTCTGCGCCTGCGCCCACAGTTACCCCTTCGACGTCTAGCAGCACGCCCGCCAGCAGCGCGAGTGTCTCGGCGCGTCCGGCGCCGGTCGCGCCTAGTAGTTCTCAAGCCTCGGCTGCGCCTAAACGTAAAGCCTATAAGTTGGTCGCGATCGGTACCTCAACGGGCGGGCCAGTGGCACTGCAGCGGGTCTTGACCCAGTTGCCGGCAAACTTCCCGGCGCCCATCGTGCTGATTCAGCATATGCCAGCTGCGTTCACCAAGGCCTTTGCCGAACGCCTGGACAAGCTTTGCCGGATTTCCGTCAAAGAGGCTGAAGATGGTGATCTGCTGCGGCCGGGTTTGGCTTTGCTGGCCCCAGGCGGCAAGCAAATGATGGTCGATCAGCGTGGCGCAGTGAAAATTTTACCGGGCGACGAGCGTCTCAATTACAAGCCCTGTGTGGATATCACCTTTGGTTCGGCGGCCAAGTCATTCAATGACAAGGTGCTGGCCGTGGTGCTTACCGGCATGGGCGCCGATGGCCGTGAAGGTGCGCGTTTGCTCAAGCAATGCGGCAGCCAAATCTGGGCGCAAGATGAGGCCAGTTGTGTGATTTATGGCATGCCCATGGCGGTGGTTAAAGCCAATCTGGCGGACGCTGTTTACAGCCTTGAGGATATCGGCAGGCATTTGGCTGAGGCCTGCATCTGATGGATGTACTGAGTCTTATTGGGATTATTTTGGCCTTTGTGGCCATTCTGGGTGGTAACTATCTGGAAGGCGGCCATGTCGGCGCCCTAGTTAATGGTCCGGCGGCGCTGATTGTGATTGGCGGGACCTTGGGTGCGGCTTTTTTACAGGCGCCGG
>JAIERD010000470.1 GCA_019747155.1 Pseudomonadaceae bacterium | reverse complement strand
AAATTACTGCGCTCGGCTATGCGGCGTTGGAATCAGCCTCACAAAAGCGCAGCGTTGAACGCGCTTTAGCGCGGCCCCGAAGGGGTGAGCAACACGAATCAAATGCTCATTTACCACTCGTAAACTGCGCTTTTTCGGCTGATTTCGCCTTGCCTAGCCGTCGCTCGCTACCTTTTTCAACGGCCTGTTAAACTGCCCCCATTCAAGAGCCTTGCGAAGCGCCACCATGCCCTCTTTTTTGCGTAATCTTTTTGTTGCCTCCCTGCTCGGGCTTTGCCTGTCCATTCAACCCTCATTGGGCGCAGAACTGCCGTCCAGTACCCAGCTGCAAAGCACGCTGGACAGCCTGGCCGACCGCAAACTGCCGGAAGCCGAGCAAAAGGCGCTGCAAAAGACCCTCGAACAAACCCTGAGTTTTATCAATCAGGCCGAGGCCAGTAACAAGGCGCTGGCTCAGCTGAAAATCCAACTGGCCAGCGCGCCGCAGCAGATCAACGACGCCCAGCGTGAACTGACCCGCCTGCAAAGCAGCCCCAGCAAACCTGTGGCGCAGCGTTACGGCAGCGCCCCGGCAGCGCAGCTTGAGCAGTTGCTGAGCGAGCGCACCAGCCAACTGAGCGTCTGGCAAGCCGCGCTGAGCGACGCCAATAGCCTGCTGATTACCTCGCAAACCCGCCCGGAACGCGCCCAAGCGGAAATCAGCAGCAGCCAAATCCGCCTGCAAGCGATCAGCAGCCTGCTCAAAAACGGCAAAGACAACACTAAAGTCAGCAGCCCCGAACAGCGTACTTTACTGCTGGCCGAACAAGCCGCATTGAATGCCCAGCTACTGCTGCGCCGCAGTGAACTGGCCGGCAACAGCCTGCTGCAGGATATCGGCAGCAGCCAGCGCGACCTGTTGAGCGTCCGGATTGCCCGCAGCGAGCAGGAAACCCGCGAGCTACAGGCGCTGATCAACGACAAGCGGCGCCAACAGTCGGAAAAAACCGTCGCCGACCTCTCGATCGAGGTACAGAAAGCCGGCGTAGGCAGCCTGCTGGCCAGCGAAAGCGCGGCCAACCTGAAGATTTCCGACTACTTGCTGCGCTCCACCACCCGCCTCAATGAACTGACCGAGCAGAACCTGCAAACCAAACAACAACAAGACAACCTCAACCAGAGCGATCAGGCTCTGGATGAACAGATCAGCGTGCTCAAGGGCAGCCTGCTGCTGGCGAAAATCCTCAACCAGCAAAAACAGGCGCTGCCGCAGATTCGGCTGGAAAAAAACCTCGCCGATGAAATCGCCGATATCCGCCTCTATCAATTCGAACTCGGCCAGCAGCGCGACAAAATCAGCAGTCCCAACCTGTATGTCGAGCAACTGCTAGCCAGTCAACCGACCGAACAGGTCACCCCCGAACTGCGCAAAGCCCTGCTGGAACTGGTGCTTAGCCGCAGCGAACTGCTGGAACAGTTGAATCGCGAACTCAATGAACTGCTCAACCAGTCGATCACCCTGCAACTGAGCCAGAAACAACTGCAAAGCACCGCGAAAACCCTGCGCGCCACCCTCGACGAGCAGCTGTTCTGGATTCCCAGCAACAAACCCCTCGACCTCGCGTGGCTCAAACAAATACCGCACCAGCTGGATCGCCAATTCGGCGCCATCCCCTGGGGCTCGGCGGCCAAAGAGCTGTGGGCCGGGCTGATCAATCAACCCTTGCTGTTCCTGCCGCTGCTGTTGCTGATTGGCGTGCTGCTGTGGAAGCGCAGCTACCTGTACCAGAAGCTTGACGAGCTGCATCAGGACATCGGTCATTTCAAGCGCGACAGCCAACTGCATACGCCCCTGGCCTTGCTGCTGAACCTGTTGCTGGCCCTGCCGGTCGGGCTGTTTTTGGCGCTCTGTGGCTTTGCCCTGCAAATCGATGCGCGCGGACAGAACGCCAGCCTCGGTGCGGCGCTGATGCAGATGGCCGAGACCTGGATGCTGTTCTATACCACCTACCGGATACTCAGCCCGGGCGGGGTGGCCGAACTGCACTTTCGCTGGAACCGCCCGCAAGTGGCCTTTTTGCACTCCAAGGTGCGTCTGCTCGGCTTGATCGTCATGGCCCTGGTGGCGGTCAGCACCGTGGCCGAACACCAGCAAGACGTCCTCGACAAGGACGTAATGGGCATCGGCATAGTGCTCACCTGCTTCCTGGGGATGGCCTGGCTGCTGACCAAGATGGTCTTCAGCGACCCCGTCCGCGAACACGCATCCCCCTTACGCCAAGCCATAGGTATAGGTTTTATTGCCTTGCCGCTGAGCCTCAGTGTGGCCGTCGGCCTGGGCTACTTCTACACCGCACTGAAACTCAGCGACCGGCTGATCGAAACCCTCTACTTGCTGATCGTCTGGCTGATGATCGAAGCCACCTTCGTTCGCGGCCTCGGCGTCGCGGCGCGGCGCCTGGCTTACCAGCGCGCGCAGAGCAAACGCCAGGCGCAGGCCAAAGATGGCGCCGATGGCAGCGAGGCCGGCGAAGAGCCCGCCCTGCATATCGATCAAGTCAACGAGCAGTCCTTGCGTCTGATCAACCTGGCACTCTTTGCGCTGTTTCTCGGTGGCCTGTACTGGGTGTGGGCCGACCTGATCAGCGTGTTTGCCTACCTCGACAACGTCACCCTGTACGAGTACAGCAGCGGCACCGGCGATGCTGCCAGCATGGTGCCGATCAGCCTCAGCGACCTGCTCGGCGCGCTGGTGATCATCGTTATTTCCGCCGCGCTGGCGCGTAACCTGCCCGGCCTGCTTGAGGTGCTGGTGCTGTCGCGGCTGAACCTCGGCCAAGGCAGTGCCTACGCCACCACCACCCTGCTGTCCTATGCGATTGCTGCCCTCGGTTTTGTCGCCACCCTGTCGACCCTCGGGGTCAGCTGGGACAAGCTGCAATGGCTGGTGGCCGCGCTGTCACTGGGCATTGGCTTCGGCATGCAGGAGATCTTCGCCAACTTTATCTCCGGCCTGATCATTCTGTTCGAACGCCCGGTGCGGATCGGCGACACAGTGACCATTGGCGCGCTGTCGGGCACCGTCAGCCGGATTCAGATCCGCGCCACCACCATCACCGATTTCGACCGCAAAGAAATTATCGTGCCGAACAAGACCTTCGTCACCGATCAGTTGATCAACTGGTCGCTGACCGACACCGTGACTCGGGTGGTGCTAAACATCGGCCTGGCCTACGAGACCGACCTGCCACTGGCGCGCAAGTTGATCATGGCCGCAGCTCAAGAGAACGTGCGGGTGTTGCGCGAGCCTGAGCCGCAGCTGTTCTTCGTCAATATCGGGCCCAGCGCCTTCAACTTCGACCTGCGCTTTCACGTCCGTGAACTCGGCGACCGGCTGCCGGCCAGCGACGAACTGCTGACTGAAATTGCCGGCAGCTTTCGCGCCAACAAGGTGGAGATGGCCTTCAACCAGATGGATATCTTCGTCAAGAACCTGCAAGGTCAGGAGGCGCAACTGGGTAGCACTCAGCAACCGCCGGCCGCCCTGCCGAAAACCGCCGCAGAACCCGGCGACGACGCCTAAGCGCTCTCGCCGGGCTCCACTCACTGCACGCCTGCGCCGTAACGACGGGCAGCATTCCCTCACCCCGGTGGCGCAGTTGCCGCCACTGGGACTTGCCGGAGCCGCCACGTGAAGTCGCTCACCGACCTGACTTTTGATAATCGCTTCGCCCGTCTGGGCGACTCGTTCTCCACCCATGTGCTGCCCGAGCCAATTACCGAGCCACGCCTGGTGGTTGCCAGCCACGCGGCCATGGCCCTGCTCGACCTCGACCCGACCGAGGCCGACGAACCGGTGTTTGCCCAACTGTTCGGCGGCCACAAGCTGTGGAGCGAAGCCGAGCCTCGGGCCATGGTCTATTCGGGTCATCAGTTCGGCAGCTACAACCCGCGCCTCGGCGACGGCCGTGGCCTACTGCTCGGTGAGGTAGCAAATGCCGCAGGCCAGCACTGGGACCTGCACCTCAAGGGCGCCGGGCAAACCCCCTACTCGCGCTCCGGCGATGGCCGCGCGGTACTGCGCTCATCGATCCGCGAGTTTCTCGCCAGTGAAGCCTTGTTCGCCCTAGGTATCCCCAGCTCACGAGCGCTGTGCGTCACCGCCTCCAGCACCCCAGTGTGGCGCGAGCGCCAGGAAAGTGCGGCGATGCTGCTACGCCTGGCGCCCAGCCATGTGCGCTTTGGCCACTTCGAGTACTTCTATTACACCAAGCAACCCGAGCAACTGCAGGCCTTGGCCGAGCATATGCTGGCCTGTCACTTCCCCGACTGCAGCGAGCAGGCCGAGCCTTACGGGGCGATGTTTGCCCAGATAGTCGAGCGCAACGCCGAACTGATCGCCTATTGGCAGGCCTATGGTTTCTGTCACGGAGTGATGAACAGCGACAATATGTCGATTCTCGGCATCACCTTCGATTTTGGCCCCTACGCCTTTCTCGACGACTTCGACGCCCAGCACATCTGCAACCACTCCGATGACGCCGGCCGTTACAGCTTCAGCAATCAGGTGCCCATCGCCCACTGGAACCTCAGTGCCCTCGCCCAGGCCTTGACCCCGCTGGTGGAAGTAGACGCGCTACGGGCCAGCCTCGGGCTGTTTTTGCCGCTATATCAGGCCCACTACCTCAGCCTGATGCGCCAACGCCTCGGCCTGCTCAGCGCCGAAGACAGCGACCAAGCGCTGGTGGAACGCCTGCTGCAACTGATGCAAGGCAGCGCGGTGGATTACAGCCAGTTCTTTCGCCGCCTCGGCGAACAACCGGCAGACATCGCGCTGGCCAGCCTGCGTGATGACTTTGTCGACCTCGCTGGTTTCGATCAGTGGGCCGCCGACTACAGCATTCGTGCCGCGAGTAGCGACGAAAATCAAACCGAACGACGCGCCCGCATGCACGCGGCCAACCCGCTGTACGTGCTGCGTAACTACCTGGCACAGCAAGCCATCGAAGCCGCCGAACAAGGTGACTATGGCCCGGTGCGCGAACTGCACGCGGTGCTCAGCCGACCGTTCGAGGAACAAGCGGGCATGCAGCGCTACGCCGAACGTCCGCCGCAGTGGGGCAAGCACCTGGAAATCAGCTGCTCGTCTTAGCCGCGCACCGGGGCTGATATCCGCCGAGCAAATGTAAAGCCCGCGCGTTAATGGTTTGCTTATGACTTGGCGCTCTCAGCGCGGACTGCTCGAGCGCCAAGTGACTACCAAGCAAGCGCCCTGCTGCCGTCTATAGTGACTTATCTACTTCTAAGCGAGCGGGGCTGATCATGCGCTTAACCCGCTGGGCATTTGCAGCCCTTATCTGGACCGGTGCCGCTAACGCGGCCCAGCCCCTGCAAGTTGCGCTAGATGACTACTGCCCTTATTACTGCAAAGCCGATACACCCGGTGCAGACCGCTTGGCTGACCCGCCGGGATTTGTCATCGAAATTTTGCAGCACGCCTTTGGCAGCGGCCCTAACGACATCAACTACCACTTCCTGCCATGGAAACGCTCCTTACTCGAAGTGTCCCAAGGCAAGTTCGACGCCCTAGCGATGATCACCCAGCAAGAAGCGCCAGAACTTATTTATCCCAGCATCGAACAAGGCCGTTCCGAGGGCTGCTTTTACACCAAGCTCACCAACCCCTGGCGCTACACCGGGCCTGAGTCTTTACCAGACGTGCGCTTAACCTTAATCAGCGGCTACCTGTTCGGCGAGCCACTAAACAGCTATCTGCAACACGCCGGGGAAAACCCCAAGGTCAACTACATCTCAGGCAACCAGGCCCTACTGCGGATATTCCAGATGATTGAACTCGGGCGAACCCAAGTCACCGCCGAGGACTCAATGGTTGCCACCTATTTGCTGCAAAATTCAACGCTCCAGCAGAGCATCGGCAATGCCGGTTGCTACCAAGGGAACCTGGATTTTTATGTCGGTTTTGCGCCACACAATCCAGAATCTGGCGCTCGCGCCAAGGCCCTTGCACAGACCGTGAGCGAGCTCAGAAGCAGCGGCAAGCTGGCTAAAATTCTGGCTCGTTATGGTCTCAAAGACTGGCGTTAAGCCCGAATCAAACGTACGACCTCAGCCGGCAAGACACCGCCAGCCGTTCGAGGAGCAAGCGGGCATACAGCGCCATGCTGGGCGCCCACCGCAATGGGGCAAAAACTTGGAAATCAGCTGCTCGCCTTAGCCCGGCTAGGCCCACCATTTAATCCTTGCCCAGCAACCACTCCAGGCCCATGCCGACATGCAGTTCGGCGCTGTCGAACAGTGGCAGCGGCGCCTGGCTGCCCGCCAGCAACAAGCCGATTTCGGTGCAACCCAAGATCGCCGCCTCGGCGCCCTGCGCCTGCAGGGTTTGCAACTGTTGCAGGTAGAACGCCCGCGCGGCGTCGGTGAATTGCCCGCAACACAGCTCGGCAAAGATGATCCGGTCGATCTCGGCCATGGCCGCTGGCTCCGGCACCAGCAGCTGAATGCCGAAGTGCTGGTGCAGGCGCTCGCGGTAGAAATCTTCCTGCATGGTGAAGCGGGTGCCGAGCAGTGCCGCGCGGCGGACTCCCGCTTGCTGCAAGGCCTGGCCGACCGCATCGCCGATATGCAACAAAGGAATACTCAGCGCCGCTTCCAGCACCGGCGCGACCTTGTGCATGGTGTTGGTGGCCAGCAGCAATGCCGTGGCCCCGGCCTGCTGCAAACCCTGCGCCGCGACCACTAGTTGCTCAGCCGCCGCATCCCAAGCGCCGGCCTTCTGCAACGCTGCAATGCCGGCAAAATCCACCGAATGCAGCAGCAGCGGCGCCGAATGCAGGCCGCCCAGACGCTCACGCACACCCTGATTGAGCAGCCGGTAGTAGCTGGCCGTGGACTCCCAGCTCATGCCGCCCAGTACGCCGAGATAACGCATAACCAGCCCCTCCGCGAAACCAACAGGCTAGGTTGCCGCGGCCGCGGCGACCAGTAACAGCCGCGCGCGGATTGACCGGTACAGCCGATCCAGCAAAACAAAAAAGCATATAAACATGCATAAACATTCTTAGACGGCATAAAAAAAGCCGCTTATCTTTGCTCGCCAGCCGCACTCGTGGCCATCTATTGCCTTTATTTATCAGGCCATCCACATGAAAATTCGCGATCTCGATCTCGATCTCGATCTCAGCCCAAGCCCACTGAATGCCGAACACCAGGCGCTCGGGCTGCCGCCGGTGGAAGATTTTGTTAGCCACCCGGACGACCACCCGGTACTGCGCGCGGCCATGTGGATCGCCATCCTGACCCTGGCCGGCCTGTTGCTGTTCCTTGCATGGCGCCTGTTCTTCAGCGGCAGCGGCAGCAGCGGCCTGCAAATCATCGAGACCACGCTGCACAGTCCGACCTTCTGGAGCGCGCTGGCCGTGGGCTTCCTCGCCCAGGCCATCGACGGCGCACTGGGCATGGCCTACGGCGTGACCGCCACCACTTTCCTGCTCAGTGCCGGCGCCTCCCCGGCTGCCGCCAGCGCCAGCGTGCATATCGCCGAGGTGTTCACCACCGGCCTGTCGGGGATCTCCCATGTCAAGCTGGGCAACGTCAACAAGTCGCTGTTCCTGCGTCTACTGCTACCCGGCATCATCGGTGCGGTGCTGGGCGCGGTGCTGATCACCCAGGTCGATGGCAAGGCGCTCAAGCCGTTCATTTCCGTTTACCTGCTGCTGATGGGCCTGTATATCCTCAGCAAGGCCTATCGCCATGTGGTCAAGCCCAAGCCCAAGCAGCCCAGGCACGTGGCCAAACTGGCGCTATTCGGCGGTTTCGTCGACTCTGCCGGCGGTGGCGGCTGGGGCCCGGTGGTCACCAGCACCCTGATCGGCTCGGGCAACGATCCGCGCACCACCATAGGCTCGGTGAATTTCGCCGAATTCTTCCTGACCATCTCCAGCGCCACCGCCTTCATCATGCTGGCCGGCCAGCCGGACACCTGGACCCTAGTCGCCGGTCTGGTGCTCGGCGGACTATTCGCCGCCCCCTTCGCCGCCCTGCTGTGCAAGAAGCTGCCGGCACGCGCCCTGCTGACCATAGTCGGTTGCCTGATCACCCTGATCAGCGCCTACAACATCTACAGCAGCCTGGCTTGAGCCTCCCGCCGGCGACCGCTGCCCTGTCCCAAGTCATTGACCAAGTTGGCAGTTTTGTCGATGCTGGGGGCTTCTTAACTGCCCCGAAGGAACGCCCGCATGAAATTGGAAACCCTGGCCATCCACGCCGGTTATAGCCCTGACCCAACTACTAAGGCAGTCGCTGTACCCATCTACCAGACCAGCTCGTTCGCCTTCGACAACACCCAGCACGGCGCCGATCTGTTCGACCTCAAGGTGCCGGGCAATATCTATTCGCGGATCATGAACCCCACCAACGACGTGCTGGAAAAACGCGTGGCGGCGCTGGAAGGCGGCGTCGGCGCCCTGGCCGTGGCCAGCGGCATGGCGGCCATCACCTATGCGATCCAGACCATCGCCGAAGTGGGCGACAACATCGTCTCGGTGGCCAAGCTGTATGGCGGCACCTACAACCTGTTCGCCCACACCTTGCCGCGCTCGGGCATTGAAGTGCGCTTCGCCAGCCACGACGACATCGCCGGCCTCGAAGCGCTGATCGACAGCCGCACCAAGGCGGTGTTCTGCGAATCGATCGGCAACCCGGCCGGCAATATCGTCGACCTCAAGGCCCTGGCCGAAGCCGCCCACCGGCATGGCGTGCCGCTGATCGTCGACAATACCGTGGCCACCCCGATTCTCTGCCGGCCGTTCGAGCACGGCGCCGACATCGTGGTGCACTCGCTAACCAAATACATGGGCGGCCACGGCACCAGCATCGGCGGCATAGTGGTCGACTCGGGCGCCTTCTCCTGGGCCGAGAACAAAGAGCGCTTCCCGCTGCTGAACACCCCGGACCCGTCCTACCACGGCGTCACCTACACCGAAGCCTTCGGCCCAGCGGCCTTTATCGGTCGCTGTCGGGTGGTGCCGCTGCGCAACATGGGCGCCGCGCTGTCGCCGTTCAACGCCTTCCTGATCCTGCAGGGGCTGGAGACGCTGGCCCTGCGCATGGAACGGCATTGCGAGAACGCCTTGAAGGTGGCCACCTACCTGCAGAACCACCCGCAAGTGGCCTGGGTGAAGTACGCCGGCCTGCCCGATCACCCCGAGTATGAGCTGGCCCAGCGCTTCACCAGCGGCGCCCCGGCCGGCATCCTGACCTTTGGTATCGATGGCGGCGTGGCGGCCGGCGCGCGCTTTATCGACGCCCTGCAACTAGTGGTGCGCCTGGTGAATATCGGCGACGCCAAGTCCCTGGCTTGCCATCCGGCGTCCACCACCCACCGTCAGTTGAACGAGGCGGAACTGGCCAAGGCCGGCGTTAGTCAGGACATGATCCGCCTGTCGATTGGCATCGAGCATATCGACGACATCCTCGCCGACCTTGCCCAGTCGCTGGTCGCGGCCAAGGGCTGAAACATTCCCTGACTTGATATCCGCCACAATGACTCCAGATAGAACTAACCCTATCTGGAGTCCTGCATGTCCACCTCACTGACCATCCCCTGTCCGCACTGCAATGGCCTCAATCGCATCCCCGCCGAACGCATGGCGGATACGCCGCGCTGTGGTCGCTGTAAAAATCCGCTGCTGCTAAGCCAACCCTTCGAGCTGAGCCAAAGCAACTTCGCCAGCCAGACCAAGGGCGATCTGCCGTTGCTGGTGGATGTCTGGGCCAGTTGGTGCGGCCCCTGCCAGGCCTTTGCGCCGACCTTCCAGCAAGCGGCCGGCGCGCTGATTGGTCGCTGCCGCTTGGCCAAGCTCGACAGCGAAGCCCATCAACAGCTGTCGGCGCAACTCGGCATTCGCTCGATCCCCAGCTTGATTCTGTTCAAAAATGGCCAGGAGCAAACCCGGCAGAGCGGCGCCATGGCCTTGCCACAGCTGATAGCCTGGTTACGCCAGCAGGGGATTTGAGCATTTGCGTCAGCCCCGGCGAGCGGCCTGGTCATTGCTCCTGCTGCCAGCACGACTAGGCTGGAGGGCAATCACCCACAGGAGCACGGCATGCCATTCCCAGTAGAAGTCGCCCGGCAACTCACCGAAGAGCAGATCGCTTTCGTTAAGCGCAGCAACCTCAAGGCCCTGGTGCTCGAACCGGGTTTTGTCCGCCTGCAAATGCCACTGGCCGGCAATCAAAATCATATTGGCAGCATGTACGCCGGCGCTCTGTTCACTCTGGCGGAGATCCCGGGTGGCGCTTTGTTTATGACCAGCTTCGACGTGACGCGCTTCTATCCCATAGTCAAAGAAATGAACCTGCGCTTTCGCCGCCCGGCCAAGGGCGACATTTGTGTCGAGGCGCTTTTAAGTGCCGAGCAGATCGAGCAACTGCAAAACGAAGCGCAAGCCAATGGCAAAGCCGACTATCTGCTGGAGCTGGAGCTCACCGATGCCAGTGGCGAAATAGTGGCTCTCAGCCGAGGACTCTATCAATTGCGTAAGCACTGACGGATGACCTTGCTCAGCGGGCGAATGGGGGCTATTTGGTAGGAGTTAGGCTTCGCACTTTTGAGCCAATCACGCCCTTAAGGGAGTAGCGTCATGGCCATCAAACATATTTTAGTCGCCCATGATTTACGCAGCACCGCCGACCTCGCCCTGCGCCGCGCCGCGCAACTGGCACGGCAACATAACGCCCAACTAACCCTGCTGCATGTCAGTGAACACGCCCAGCCCGACGCCGAGCGCGAGCGCGCCGAACAACTGCTCGACAGCAGCCTGTGCCGCTTCGCACCCATCGGCAGCCAACTGCGTTTGCAATCTGGCCGCGCCGCTGAGGTCATCCTCAGTGCTATCGCTGAGCTAGACGCCGATTTACTGGTCCTCGGCGCCCACCATCAGCGTCACGAGTTTTTTAGCGGCACCACCCTCGACCGCATCGCCCAGGGCTGTCATATCCCGCTGTTGCTGGCCTCCATCGATGACGACCAGCCTTATCAACGTGCACTGGCGGCACTGAATTTTTCGCTGTGCGCCTGCACCGCCTTCGCCCACGCCTACCGACTGCTGCCGGCCGCTGCGCAACTGCATGTCTTGCACGTGCTAGACGCGCCGCGTGGCAAGGCAGCGGAGGTCGATGAACTGCTGAGCACGCAACGCTTGTTGTTCGAGCAACTGCTGCTCGACGAAACCCGCAATCTACCGGCCACTGGCCCCGCGCTCAGCCACGTCATAGAGCCAGGGAATATGCCCGGCGCATTGCAAAACGTGATCAATGCCTACCAACCACAACTGTTGGTGCTCGGCTGTCATGGCCGTGGCGTACTGTCGCAAGCGCTGCTGGGCAGCCTGGCACAACACTATCTGCACAAGGCGCCGTGCGATGTATTGGTGGTGCGTTAGCGCGGCGGCCACCCCTGCGCCAGCCAACCAGCGCTGGCGCAGCAATAATCTGCAACTGGTAAATGTGGGCTACCTTGGATCAGGCTCTAGGGTGCGCATCCAAAGCCCCCTGCCAACGACGTCAATAACTGGCTATTGAGGGTTGCCTTGGATCAAGGTGGCGTGCGTAACTTCAGCCAAACTGCCACATCTCACGGAGGAACCTATTTTGTTCAAGCACATCTTGATTGCTCACGACCTCAGTCATCAAGCCGATGTGGCTCTACGCCGGGCTGCGCAATTAGCCAACCAACACCACGCCCGCCTGACGCTGTTGCATGTGGTTGAAAGCCAGCAGTCCGCCAGTGAACTGGCCAGCCTGCGCACCGCCGCCGAACAGGTGCTGGGGCGTTTGGCCAGCTTCAACCACTGCGAGGCCGATGTGCGCCTTGAGCAGGGCAAGCCGAACGAGATCATCCTCAAACTGCTCAACGAGGAAAATGTAGATCTGTTGGTGCTTGGCGCGCACCACAAAAATCAACCCGAACTGTTCAGCGGCACCAACCTCGACCGCCTCGCCCGTTTAAGTACGGTGCCGGTGCTGCTGGCCGTTAATGAAGACGGCCAGCCTTACCAGCAAGGCGTGGTAGCGATAGATTTTTCCTTGTGTGCCTGCAACGCCTTGCAGCACGCCTACCAACTGTTGCCGAGCAGCGCCGAACTGTTGGCGCTGAATATATTCTCGACCAGCAGCCGCTTAGCCAAACGCGATGCCGAAGAACGCCTGAACATGCAAGGGCTACTGATTGAACAGTTGATTGCCGACGAGTCCAACCGCTTGCCAAAAGACGGCCCGCAGTTAAAGCACGAAGTGATGCCCGGCACGCTGTCGGCCAGCCTCGATCAGCTGATCGCCAAACGCCAACCGCAACTGCTGGCCCTCGGCCGGCACAATCGCGGCGTGCTGGCGCAAGCCTTGCTCGGCAGCCTGGCCCAGCACTACCTGAACAAAGCCCCCTGCGACGTATTGTTGGTGCGCTAACGCCAGCGGCTGCCGCAGAGCCTAACTCTGCGGTAACCACTTGGTCAGGCGTAGCTTTTTTCCAGCAGGTGATAGAGCTCGACAAACTGCTGAGTGAGCTTGTGCTTGGGCTCGAGAAAGATCAGCGGTGTGCAGGCTTGATGCGACTCGCGCATCTTCACCGAGCTGGTCAGATACACCGGTAACACTGGTAGATCCTCGGCGAGCAACTCGTCGAGCAACTGCTGCGGCAAGCTGGCACGCGGCTGAAACTGGTTGACGACAATGCCCTCAACCTCCAGATCTTCGTTGTGATCCTCTTTGATCTCTTCGATCTCGCGCAGCAGGCTGTACAGCGCCTGACGCGAGAAGCTGTCGCAGTCAAAAGGAATCAGGCAGCGATCGGCGGCAATCATCGCCGACACCGTGTAGAAGTTCAGCGCCGGGGGAGTGTCGAGGTAGATCCGGTCGTAATCTTCCGACAGATCATCGAGCAATTTGCGCAGTTTGTTGATCTTGTGTTTGGACTCAAGCTTGGGCTGCAAATCAGCCAACTCCGCCGAAGCCGTCACCACATGCAGGTTTTCAAACGGGGTTTCATAGATATCGACCTGGCCTTTCTTCGACAGCAAACCTGACGAGAGGCTCTGCTTGAAGAACTCAGCGATGCCCTTGGGCACATCGTCGCCGGTCAGACCGGTCAGGTAATGGGTCGAGTTGGCTTGTGCATCGAGGTCGATCAGCAGCGTGCGATAGCCCTGCGAGGCGCTGACCGCCGCGAGGTTGCACGCAATGCTGGATTTACCCACGCCGCCTTTCTGATTAAACACCACGCGTCGCATGCCACACCTCCCTGAGTCATCGAGTAGCCCCGATTCTAAGCAATGCGTGGGCCAAGGGCGAGGTATTAAGCCCGCCCAGGGGCCTAATACCTTGTCGCACCGCTAGGCGCCGCGAGCGGCTCAGGATTCTAGGTGGTATTGCGCCGAATACTCATGCACCGCTTCCATAAACGCGCCGGCGTGGGCCGGATCGACTTCTGGGGTGATGCCGTGGCCGAGGTTGAACACATGGCCGCTGCCCTTGCCGTAGCTGGCCAGGATACGCGCCACTTCGGCGCGAATCGCCGCCGGCTTGGCGTAGAGCACGGTTGGGTCCATGTTGCCTTGCAGCGCCACTCGGCTGCCAACCCGGCGCCGGGCGTCGCCCAAATCGCAACTCCAATCCAGCCCCAGGGCATCGGCGCCGCTGTCGGCGATTGATTCGAGCCACAGGCCGCCGTTTTTGGTGAACAAAATCACCGGTACCTTGCGGCCCTCGTGCTCACGGATCAGACCGCTGACGATTTTGTTCATATAGGCCAGCGAGAACTCTTGATACGCCGCCGCCGACAAGTTGCCGCCCCAGGTATCGAAGATCTGCACCGCTTGCGCGCCGGCCAGAATCTGCCCATTTAGGTAACTGGTAACCGACTGCGCCAGCTTGTCGAGCAGCAGGTGCATGGTTTGCGGCTCGTCGTAGAGCATTGCCTTGGATTTACGGAAGTCCTTAGAAGAACCGCCTTCGACCATATAGGTGGCCAAAGTCCAAGGGCTGCCGGAAAAACCAATCAGCGGCACCCGGCCATTCAAGGCGCTGCGAATGGTGCGCACGGCATTCATCACATACCCCAGGTCTTGCTCGGGATCGGGGATCGGCAGCGCCTCGACATCGGCCAGGCAGCTAATGACCTTTTTGAAACGCGGGCCTTCGCCGGTCTCAAAATACAGGCCCTGCCCCATGGCATCCGGGATGGTCAGGATGTCGGAGAACAGAATCGCCGCGTCCAACTGCGGATAGCGGTCCAGCGGCTGCAGGGTAACTTCGCAGGCAAACTCGGGGTTCTGCATCAACCCCATAAAGTTGCCGGCCTTGGCGCGGCTGGCACGGTATTCCGGCAAGTAACGACCGGCCTGGCGCATCATCCACACCGGGGTGACATCCACAGGTTGCTTGAGCAAGGCACGCAGGAAACGGTCGTTCTTCAGGACAGTCATAACAGCATCCGGGATAAAGGTATGGGTATTGTCGCAAAGCGCAAAACAAAAGGCACGGCGAGTGCCGTGCCTTTTATCTATCGAGTTGACTCAGGTCAGCCGTAGGATGGGTTAAGTGCAGCGCTACCCACCCTGCGACGGCAGTCTAGCCTTGCGCTAAGCGTCGCGAGCGAAGGTCCGTGCGACGCCCGCTCCTGCGGGCCAGCTGCATTCCCCACATCCATGTGGGTCACAAGGCGCAACGCAGCATCACGTGCGAAGAGCGCAGCAGCTTAGATTTCCAGATAGTCGAGGATGCCTTCGGCGGCTTGTCTACCTTCGAAAATCGCCGTCACCACCAAGTCAGAGCCGCGAACCATATCGCCACCGGCGAAGATTTTCGGGTTGCTGGTTTGATGCTTGAACGGACCTTGCTCGGGTGCAATCACGCGGCCTTGGCTGTCAGTCTGAATCTCAAACTGCTCAAACCATGGCGCCGGGCTTGGGCGGAAACCGAAGGCAATCACCACCGCATCGGCCGGAATGATCTGCTCAGAACCTGGAATTGGCTCAGGGCTGCGGCGGCCACGGGCATCTGGCTCGCCGAGACGGGTCTCGACGACCTTCACGCCTTCCACTTTGTCCTCGCCAACGATGGCGATCGGCTGGCGGTTGTAGAGGAATTTCACCCCTTCTTCCTTGGCGTTCTTAACCTCTTTGCGCGAGCCCGGCATGTTCTCTTCATCGCGACGATAAGCACAGGTCACCGACTTGGCGCCCTGACGGATCGAGGTGCGGTTGCAATCCATGGCGGTATCACCGCCACCGAGCACCACGATCTTCTTGCCTTTCATGTCGACAAAGTCGGCCGCTGACTTCTCGAAACCGAGGTTGCGGTTAACGTTGGCGATCAAGAAATCCAAGGCGTCGTGCACGCCCGGCAAGTCTTCACCAGGGAAGCCGCCCTTCATGTAGGTGTAAGTGCCCATTCCCATAAACACGGCATCGTAGTCGGCGAGCAATTGCTCAACGGTGACGTCTTTGCCGACTTCGGTGTTCAGGCGGAACTCGATACCCATGCCGGTGAAGACTTCACGGCGATTACTCAGGACGGTTTTTTCCAGCTTGAATTCTGGGATACCAAAGGTCAGCAAACCGCCGATCTCTGGGTTCTTATCGAACACCACCGGTTTGACGCCATTGCGCACCAAGACATCGGCGCAACCCAAGCCCGCAGGGCCGGCGCCAATGATCGCGACCTTTTTACCGGTCGACTTAACCTTGGACATGTCCGGACGCCAGCCCATGGCGAAGGCGGTATCGGTGATGTACTTCTCCACCGAGCCGATGGTCACAGCGCCAAAGCCGTCATTCAGGGTACAAGCGCCCTCGCACAGACGGTCTTGCGGGCAAACACGGCCGCAGACTTCTGGCAGGGTGTTGGTCTGATGCGCCAGTTCGGCGGCGGCCAGGATATTGCCTTCCGAGACCAGCTTGAGCCAGTTGGGAATGTAGTTGTGCACCGGGCACTTCCACTCGCAATACGGGTTACCGCAGCCCAGGCAACGGTGCGCCTGATCGGCCGCTTGCGCAGGTTTGAAGGGTTCGTAGATTTCCACGAACTCCTTTTTGCGCTGGCGCAGCAGCTTCTTTTTTGGATCGGCGCGCCCGACTTCGATGAACTGGAAGTCGTTATTTAGACGTTCAGTCATGCACAAAACCTCATTACCGCAGCGGCAAGCTTTAAGCCACCCACTGCAAGACTGATCACGATAATCTGCAAGCCTGGCTTACTTGAAGCTTAAGGCTTGCAGCTCGAAGCTGTTAGTTATTGCGGGTTAGCGCGGGTGCTCGAGAGCAAGGAGCCCAGGCTTGCAGCCTTAGGTTTAACCAGCCAGAACTTACGCACGTAGTCGTCCAGGTTCTCCAGCAGGTTACGACCCCAGGCGCTGTCCGTCTCGCGCACATACTCGGTCAGCACACGCTGCAGATGGCTGCGATGGGCTTCAGTGGCCTCGTTGTTGATCCGCTGCATCTCCACCAACTCATGGTTCACGCGGTCAACAAAGCTGTTGTCCAGGTCCAGCACGTAGGCGAAACCGCCGGTCATGCCCGAGCCGAAGTTGTAGCCGGTTTTGCCCAGTACGCAGACGAAACCACCGGTCATGTATTCGCAGCAATGATCGCCGGTGCCTTCAACCACGGTGTGAGCACCGGAGTTGCGCACGGCGAAACGCTCGCCAGCGGTACCCACGGCGAACAGCTTGCCGCCGGTGGCGCCATACAGGCAGGTGTTGCCGATGATGGCGCTGTCCTGGGTTTTGAACGGGCTGCCAATCGGCGGCACTATCACCAGCTTACCGCCAGTCATGCCTTTGCCGACGTAGTCGTTGGCATCGCCTTCCAGGTACATGTTCAGGCCACCGGCGTTCCACACGCCAAAGCTCTGCCCGGCCGTGCCCTTGAAGCGGTAAGTGATCGGCGCCTTGGCCATGCCTTGGTTACCGTGCAGCCGGGCGATTTCGCCGGACACGCGGGCACCAATGGAACGGTCGCAGTTGCAGATGTTCAGGGCGAACTCGGCACCGGTCAGGCCGTCGATGGCTGGACGCGCCAACTTGACCATTTCTTCGGCGAGCAAGCCCAGATCGAACGGTGGATTACGGTCTACCTGACAGAACTGTGGTTTGTCGGCCGGAATGTAATCACTGCCCAACAGCGGAGTCAGGTCCAGATGTTGCTGCTTGTCGGTTTCACCCGGCAGCATGTTGAGCAAATCGGTACGCCCGATCAGCTCTTCGAGGCTGCGTACGCCCAATTTAGCCAGCCACTCACGGGTTTCTTCGGCCAAGAAGGTGAAGAAGTTCATCACCATCTCGACGGTGCCGATGAAGTGATCTTTACGCAACTGCTCGTTCTGCGTTGCTACGCCGGTGGCGCAGTTGTTCAGGTGACAAATGCGCAGGTACTTACAGCCCAGGGCGATCATCGGCGCGGTGCCGAAGCCGAAGCTTTCAGCGCCGAGAATTGCCGCCTTAATTACGTCGAGACCGGTTTTCAGACCGCCATCGGTCTGCACCCGCACCTTGCCGCGCAGATCGTTGCCGCGCAGGGTTTGATGGGTTTCGGCCAGGCCGAGCTCCCAAGGCGCGCCGGCATACTTGATCGAACTCAGCGGCGAGGCGCCAGTGCCACCGTCGTAACCGGAGATGGTGATCAGGTCCGCATAGGCCTTGGCCACACCGGCGGCGATGGTGCCAACGCCGGCTTCCGCCACCAACTTGACCGAAACCAAGGCCTGCGGATTGACCTGCTTGAGGTCAAAAATCAGCTGCGACAAGTCTTCAATCGAGTAGATGTCGTGGTGCGGCGGAGGCGAAATCAGGGTCACGCCCGGCACCGCATAACGCAGCCGTGCAATCAGACCGTTGACCTTACCGCCGGGCAACTGACCGCCTTCGCCGGGCTTGGCGCCCTGGGCAACTTTGATCTGCAGCACTTCGGCGTTAACCAGGTATTCCGGCGTTACGCCGAAACGGCCAGTGGCCACCTGCTTGATCTTTGAGCTGCGCACTGTGCCGTAACGCACTGGATCTTCGCCGCCCTCACCGGAGTTGGAGCGCGCACCGAGGCGGTTCATGGCTTCGGCAATCGCTTCGTGGGCTTCTGGCGCCAAGGCGCCGAGGGAAATCCCGGCCGAGTCGAAACGCTTGAGAATCGCCGTCACCGGCTCAACCTCAGTCAGCGCCAAAGGCTGCTCCGCCAGCTTGACCTGCAACAGGTCGCGCAGCATCGACACCGGACGGGTATCCACCAGTGTGGTGTATTGCTTGAAAATCTCGTAATTGCCTTGCTGCACAGCCGCCTGCAGGGTGTTGACCACGTCCGGGTTGTAGGCGTGGTACTCGCCGCCATAAACAAACTTGAGCAGACCGCCTTGCTGGATCGGCTTGCGGTTGTTCCAGGCTTCCTTGGCCAAGAGCTTTTGCTCGGCTTCGATATCGACGAAGCGCGCGCCCTTGAGACGGCTGGCAACGCCACGGAAGCTCAACTCAACCACATCCTCGGCCAGACCCACAGCTTCAAACAGCTGAGCGCCACGGTAAGAGGCGATGGTCGAGATACCCATCTTCGAGAGAATCTTCAGCAGGCCCTTGGAGATGCCTTTGCGGTAGTGCTTGAACACTTCATCCAGATCGCCCAACACTTCGCCGGTACGGATCAGGTCCGCCAGCACTTCGTAAGCCAGGAACGGATAGACCGCCGAGGCGCCAAAACCGACCAGCACGGCAAAGTGGTGTGGGTCACGAGCAGTGGCGGTTTCGACCAATATATTGCAATCGCAACGCAGGCCTTTTTCCACCAAGCGGTGGTGGGCGGCACCAACGGCGAGCGAGGCATGTACCGGCAATTTGCCTGGCGCTATGTGGCGGTCGGTCAGCACCAGCAAAGTTTTGCCAGTCCGCACCGCTTCTTCCGCTTGATCGGCGATGCTGCGTACCGCGGCTTCCAGACCGAGGCTTTCGTCGTAGTTCAGGTCGATGACCTGCCGCTCAAAGCCCGGCGCGCTGAGGTTCATCAGCGCCTGCCACTTGGCTGGCGAAATCACCGGCGAGCTGAGGATTACGCGGCTACCGTGAGCCGGCGACTCTTCGAAAATATTGCGCTCGGCACCGAGGCAAATTTCCAACGACATCACTATGGCTTCGCGCAACGGATCAATCGGCGGATTGGTGACCTGGGCAAACTGCTGACGGAAGTAGTCATAGGTAGAGCGCACGCGCTGCGACAAAACTGCCATCGGCGTGTCATCGCCCATCGAGCCAACGGCCTCCTGGCCTTGCTCGGCGAGCGGACGCAGCACCTGATCACGCTCTTCGAAGGTGACCTGGAACATCTTCATGTATTGCTTGAGCTGATCGGCGTCATAGCTGGCCGCGCCCTGCTCGTCATCCAGGCTGGCCTGAATGCGCACAGCATTGCCGCGCAGCCACTGCTTGTAGGGATGACGTGACTTGAGACGATTGTCGATGTCGTCGGTGTGCAGCACTTGACCAGTTTCGGTATCCACCGCCAAGACCTGACCCGGCCCAACGCGGCCTTTGGCAATCACGTCTTCGGGTTGGTAGTTCCACACGCCAATCTCGGAGGCGATGGTGATGTAACCGTTCTTGGTGGTAACCCAACGCGCCGGACGCAAGCCGTTACGATCGAGCAAACAGACCGCATAGCGACCGTCAGTCAGCACCACGCCAGCCGGGCCATCCCAAGGTTCCATATGCATGGAGTTGTATTCATAGAATGCGCGCAAGTCGGCATCCATGGTCTCGACGTTCTGCCACGCAGGCGGAATGATCATGCGAATACCACGGAACAGGTCCATGCCACCGGTGACCATCAGCTCGAGCATGTTGTCCATGCTTGAGGAGTCCGAGCCGACGCGGTTAACCAGCGGGCCCAACTCATCGAGGTCGGGCAGCAGATCGTTGGCGAACTTGGTACGCCGCGCCTGCGCCCAGTTACGGTTGCCGGTAATGGTGTTGATTTCACCGTTGTGCGCCAGAAAGCGGAACGGCTGAGCCAGCGGCCACTTCGGCAAGGTGTTGGTGGAGAAGCGCTGGTGGAATACGCAAATACCGGTTTGCAGTCGCGCATCACCCAGGTCTGGGAAGAACTGAGCAAGATCGACCGGCATCATCAAGCCTTTATAGATGATGGTTTTGGCCGAGAAGCTGCAAATATAGTGGTCGGTATCGGCAGCATTGCTGACCGACGAACGCCGACGGGCGCAGAACAACTTGATCGCAAATTCTTGATCACTGAGACCGGCACCGCCGACGAACACCTGCTCAATCTGCGGCAGACGCTCTAAGGCCAGGCGACCGAGCACCGAGGTATCGATGGGCACTTTGCGCCAGCCAATGAGCTGCAAGCCGGCGGCCAGAATCTCGCGATTCATGTTCTCGCGGGCAGCATCGGCCTTGGCCATATCCTGATTGAGGAAGACCATGCCGACAGCATATTGCGCCGGCAACTCGACAGAAAACTCTTGCACGGCAATGGCGCGTAAAAACACATCGGGTTTCTGCATCAACAGCCCGCAACCGTCACCGGTCTTACCGTCGGCGTTAATCCCGCCACGGTGCGTCATGCAGGTCAGCGCTTCAATAGCTGTCTGCAGCAGGTGATGGCTCGCCTCGCCCTGCATATGGGCAATTAGGCCGAAGCCGCAGTTATCCTTGAACTCATCAGGATGGTACAGACCTGCTTTCATAGACACTCTCACCAGACAAACTTTTGCTAAATCAATCACTTACCGTGCGCGCAGGACTAATCGCCAGCTTTTGCGCAGGCAAAAGGGAGGTTATTGTACACATCCACCTTAAGGGTCACAAATCGGTGCGGCGGCGCCCTGTAAACTTATGTCGCCCATACAAAGGTAATGACCCGCAAGCCGTGTTAGCGACTAGCGGGTCATCAATCTAAAGCAAGCGACGAGCCAGCGGCCAGAGCGACTACTTTATTTCCTGCTGAACACTGGCAACTGTGCGCGGCCAAGGCTTGCTAGCCTTGACCTTGGCCGGCAAATTGTTAATTGCCGACTGCGCAGCTGCGCGCGAGGCGAAGCTGCCATAGGTCACCACATAGATCGGCTTGCCCTGCAGCAGCTTCTTAAAGTAGTGGTAGTCCGCACCCTGCTGGCGCACAAACGCCTGCGCATTCGCCTCAACACCAGTCCCCAGTACCTGCACAACAAAGTGACCGGGCGCCTGGGCAGCGTACCAACCCGCACTTGCAGCAGTAGGTTTAGGCACAGCCGCGACTTTCGCCGCCGTAGCCACCTTAGCCGCAGCTACCGGCGGCTTTTCAGTCGGCTTAACCGCCGCCTTTGGCGCAACCACTGGCGCAACTGGCGGCTTGGATGCAGCAGCGACCACCGGAGCGGTCACCGGCTTAACCACAACTGGAAGCTCGGCCTTGGCAATTGACGGCACGGCCGCAACGGTCGGCGCAATCCGAACAGGCTCAACCGGGGCGACAGTTGCTGCCGGAACGCTTGCCACCGCTGCTGGTAACGCTGCGCTCGACTCAGCGGCGCCCGGCTCTTCAACCTCGGCGTCACCAGCAGCCTGCGCAAGCGGCTGGCGAATAACCGGCTGCGCCTCACCCGCCAACGGCAAAGGCAATGGCTGACTAGAGCCGGCAAAATCTATCTTAGGCCCAGCCTGCGCCTGTCCATTATCAACCGCAGCCGGATCCACTGGACTTGCCGGCACCACCGCCTGATCCAATGGCAACTGCGTAACCGTTGGCACTGGCTGGTTGCTTTCGCTGCGACCCTGCATCATCCAAGCCCCGCCCACACCTGCGGCCACCACCACCAACGCCAGTAAATGTTTAATCGGCAATTTGAAACCCGCGCCAGAACCCGCGCGCTGAGCGGCGCCACGCTGCACCAGCATGGCGTCAATCAAGCCCTCACGGGCAATTTGATTAATGGCACCCGGCCAGCCAGCCGACGCCAAATGAATATCAGCGATCTGCCGATCAGAGAGCAACTCAATGCCCTGACCCGCACCTTCAAGACGCTGAGCCAAATACTCGCGGGTTTCTTCCTCGCTGTAAGGCTGCAGTTCGATTACGTGAAAGCACTCGGCACCATCAGCATATAACTCGAGCCGCGGCACCAGATTCGAATCCGCAAACAAAAACACATGGGCGCGGCCATCGGCATTCCCCGCCGCCAGCGCCATCATGGCATCCAGCGAGGCGTCATCCAGCTGATCCGCATCATCAACCAGCAGATACACCTCCTGCCCGGTTGCCACCAACTGCGCGACACGCTGTAGCACATCGCCCACATCAGCCTGCGGCACATTCAGACCCTGACTGATCAAGCGCAGCACACCGCCCGCCTCAACCGCACCGCGCGCCGAAACCACAACACTGTGGACCGACTGCTTATTGGTACTGGCCACCAACGCCTGGCGCAAAAGGGTTTTCCCGCTGCCTTTAGGCCCCGTGACTACCAGCAGCAACTGGCTGTAACGCGCCAGATGATGCAACTGCCCCAAGACCGGCTTACGCTGCGCCGGGAAAAACTTGAAGCCTGGGACCCGCGCAGCAAATGGGTCGTGGCTTAGTTGGTAGTGGCCAAGAAAGGCTTCATCGGCATGCAAACTGGTCATAGAATTCTCATTAATCTCTAAGCTGATCGACCATGGCGCGGTAATCTGCGCGCAAGGTAGCGTCCAAAACTTCACGGGGAAAATCGCTCGTTACCACTGCCGCACCAAGGCCCTTCAGCAACACCAAGCGCAAGCGACCATCGAGCACTTTTTTATCAACTGCCATATGTTCAAGAAAATTCTCTGGCTTCATTTCAGCTGGCGGCACCACTGGCAACCCGGCCCGCAGCAACAAGCGGATACCGCGATCTCGCTCAGCCTGCGCTATCCAGCCCAATCGCTGTGACATCTCAAGCGCCATAACGGTTCCTGCTGCAACCGCCTCACCGTGCAACCACACGCCGTAACCCATATGGGTTTCGATCGCATGGCCAAATGTGTGCCCCAGATTGAGCGTGGCACGCAAGCCCGACTCGCGCTCATCCACACCTACCACGGCAGCCTTGGCGGCACAGGAGCGAGCAATTGCCTCGCCCAACAAGACCTGATCCAGCCCAAGCAGCCCTTCAATATGCAGCTCCAGCCAGGCGAGAAACGGCAGATCGCAAATCAAGCCGTACTTTATGACCTCAGCCAGACCCGCAGACAGTTCACGCGCAGGTAGAGTGGCCAGAGTTGAGGTATCAATCAGCACCGCTTTGGGCTGATAGAAAGCCCCAATCATATTTTTACCCAGCGGATGATTTATGCCGGTCTTGCCTCCCACCGATGAGTCGACTTGTGACAACAAGGTTGTAGGAACCTGAATAAACTCAACGCCGCGCTGATAGCAGGCTGCGGCAAAGCCGGCCATATCTCCTACCACGCCACCACCGAGGGCAATAACCGTCGTGCCGCGATCATGCCGCGCAGTCAGCAGACCATCAAAAATCAACTGTAAAGTTGCCCAGTTTTTGAAGGCTTCACCGTCGGGAAGAATTATCGGCGTAACCGCCTGTTCAGCCAAAATCGCCAACAAGGACTCAAGATAGAGCGGAGCTACCGTTTCATTGGTAACCACCGCCACTTGCCGGCCGGAAATATGCGAAAGGAGTAAATCTGGGCGCGCTAGAAGACCATCTCCGATATAGATCGGATAGCTGCGCTCGGCGAGTTCAACCTGAAGAGTCTGCATGCGGCCCCCATTAGAAAGGGCGCTAGGATAGCGCAGATTTGCCTGCGCTTTAACGGGAAGCAAGCGTTTCGAGGCGCTCAATTATTTCTTGCACCACCAAACGCGGAGGACGCTCATCAGTTTCGATGACAATGTCCGCAATTTCGCGATACAGCGGATCACGCACCGCCATTAGATCGGCCAACACTCGACCCGGATCACCGGTACGTAATAATGGGCGATTACGATCACGAGAGGTCCGATCAAGCTGCTGCTCGACAGTGGTATGCAAGTACACCACTCGACCACCCGCGTGCAACGCCAAGCGATTTTCTGGCCGCAACACAGCGCCACCGCCAGTGGCAATCACCAAACCTTCAAGCTCGCAAAGCTCAGCAAGCATCGCCTGCTCACGCTCACGAAAGCCGGCCTCACCCTCAACATCGAAAATCCAAGGAATATCAGCACCTGTACGCTGCTCAATTTCCTTGTCCGAGTCCTTAAAAGGCCAGCGAAGCTCTTTGCCAAGCAAGCGACCGATGGTGCTTTTGCCCGCCCCCATCGGCCCAACCAAGATCAAATTTCGCACAGAATCAACGACCCACAGAAACCGCCTGACCATTAATAATTCGCGGGGTAAGGAATACCAACAATTCATTTTTCTTATCAGTAATCACATCACGACGAAACAAGCGCCCCAAATAAGGCAAATCACCCAAGAACGGAACCTTATCAACAGCTTTTGTCTGCGTATTAGAGAACACACCACCAATAACAATGGTTTCACCATCGGCGACCAGAACCTTAGCATCAACCTCATTCTTTTTGATCGGCGGAACACCACCGAGAGCATTAGCGTAATCAGGCTCATCCTTGGTAATTTTTACTTCCATAATAATTCGATTATCTGGAGTAATTTGCGGTGTCACCTCCAAAGACAAAGCAGCCTCTTTGAAAGATGTTGTTGTTGCACCGCTTGAGCTTGCTTCCTGATATGGGATCTCAGTGCCCTTTAATATTTTCGCCGTTTCTTTATCTGAAGTAACCACCTTTGGCTGAGAAACGACTTCTCCATTGCCCGTTTTTTCCATCGCCGACAACTCCAAATCAAGAATTGTATTATCTGTAATAAACCCGATGCCAATTGAGGAGGTTTTCCCTGTCGCACCCAAGTCCACGAAAGTCCCTCTCGCAGTATCTAAATTCGCACCGACGCCCGTCCGATTGCCCGCAATACTACCCGTACCACCACCGGCGCCACCCACAACAAAATTACCATTACCAATGCTTACACCCTTCCAATTAACACCAAGCTCCTTACTATAATCTACGCTCGCCTCAACTATTCGAGCCTCAATCATTACCTGCCTAACAGCAATATCAAGCTGACTAACAATACGACGCAACTCATCAAGATTAGTTTGCGTTTGATAAGCAATAATACTATTTGTTCTATCATCAACCGTTACTGAACCACGAACATCAGCACCAGCACCAGCACCCGCACCCGCATCGCCCCCAACACCCGTTACAGACTGGAATAACTTTGCAATATCGGAAGCCTTAGCGTAATTAACCTGAATTAATTCACGACGCAACGGCTCCAAATCAGAAATTTGTTTTTGCGACTCAAGCTCTTGCCGCTCACGAGCCGCAATTTCATCCGCGGGAGCCACCAACAATACGTTTCCAACTTTACGCTTATCCAGCCCCTTGGTTTTCAATACCAAGTCTAGCGCCTGATCCCAAGGTACGTTTTGCAATCGCAAAGTAATATTACCCTGCACCGTATCACTGGCCACCAGATTCAAGTCGGTGAAATCCGCAATCAACTGTAAGACCGAACGAACATCAATATCTTGAAAATTTAGCGAGAGCTTTTCACCAGAGTAGGCGAAAGACTCGGCCTTGCGCTTATCCTTCTCCTCCTTACTGAGAGGCTTAATACTAACAATTAATTTGCTATCAGTTTGATAAGCCAAATAATCATACAAACCCGTCGGCTCAATGCTAATTGTTGCCTTATCACCCTGACTCTGAGCATTTACAAACTGCACAGGAGTAGCGAAGTCCTTTACATCCAAACGCACACGCAACGCATCAGGCAACTGAGTTTTAGCAAAGCTCAGGGTTATCTTTCCACCTTGATCCTGAATATCAGGGCTCACCGTAGGGTCCGAAAGCTCAATTACAACATTGCCAGCCCCCTGCTCTCCTCGCTGAAAATCAACACTTTTAATTGCCTTAGCGGTAGACACATACGCCTTGGGCGCTGATTTCGCCGGAGTCGCAACCGTCGACGCGCGCACCGACGAAGCACTTTTAGCACCTTCACCAATCACGACAAATAAATTGTTACCTTCGACCCGCGCATTATAGGCAGCCAAATTCGTTAAATTAACAATTAAGCGCGTACGGTCTCCCGCCTCTACTATTGTGACACTACGAGCATTACCAACGCCGAGTTCGCGATTTTTCGCACCCAGTTTGTTTACGACCCCAGGCAAATCGAGCGCAATACGCGCGGGCTGCTCAATCGTATAGCCCTTCGGAACTGTAACCGGCTCATCAAAAGTTAGTTTCAGCTCAACTTTATCGCCAGGTAACGCAGCAACATCAAGCGCCTGAAGATCCGCAGCAAACAATGACTGCGACATAGAGGCCAAAAACAGTGAAATGCTTAGGCGCGACAGGGTGTTTTTCATTGTGTGATTCCGTTGTACTGACCGGTAATTGTTGTTCATATTAGACCTCACCCCTTCGTAGTCTCACTGAGCGCAAGGCTACGTGGGCGCTCTAGCCAACCACCTTCGCCGTCGGGAACAATTTCGACCACATCAATTTTAGATTCATTGATAGTCAAAATTCGCCCATGATTGGTCCCCAGATAGTCACCCACCTTGACCCGATACACCCCACCCGCACCCTTTACCAGGGCAAAGACACCAGTCGCGCCGGAAAGAGTTCCAACCATTTGAAAGGCCTCTATATTGAAGCCCTCAAGAAACTGCTTAACCCGCGTGTCATCGGGTTTTATATCTTTCGAACCTTTTTGCTGGCTCGCAACATCGATCTTAACTGGCTTCTGAAAAGGGCTACGCATCCCTCCAGCATGATATGTAAAGGGCTCATAGGGCTGAAATTGTGGCAAAGGCTCAATTGAACCTTTTGGCCGCGCACGAACCTCATCCATATAAGCCTGCAAATCGTTAAACTCACGACTCGCATCACAACCACTCAAGCCAAGCAAAACCGTTACACACAAGAAAAATTGGGCATAATTCATTTTTTTAGCCCCTTATCAGCAGCAGGCAAACCTTTATCATTATACCTATACGTTTTCGCCAAAATATTCATGCGCAATCTTGACGCGCTATCACCACCATCGGGCTTCAATTCAAAATCATGCAACGTGACAATCCGCGGTAGGCTTGCAACAGCGCTGGCGAAAGTGGCTAAATCTTCATAACGACCCAAAACACTGATCTGAATTGGCAATTCGATATAAAACTGCTGAGTAACCTCTGGCAGCAATTTTATCTCTTCGAATTCCAAACCACTATTAAGGCCCGTACGTGTCACATCCTCAAGCAGGCCGGGAACCTCAGTATCACTGGGCAATTGACGCAACAACCCTGCGAACGAAGATTCCATTTCAACCATCTGATCTTTATAAGCATCTAAGTTTGCCGCCTGGAATGCCTTACTGGCAAACTGCTCCTTTAGAGTCACTTCCTCCGCAGCCCGCTGCTCCAGATCCGTCTGCCTATCTTTAAGTTGAAACTGATAACCAAGGCCAAGCACTGCAACCAACAACAAGAAACACGCAATTGCTTTTACCGCGACAGGCCAAGAACCAATGTTATTTACATCGAGCTCTGACACGTCTAATTTCTTTAAATCATTGAGAGCGTCGGCAAAACTCATTTTTTAGCCCCCTGCACTTCAACAACCGGTAGCGTTTGCTGCACGCTCAATTGAAAAATATTCGACTGCCCCATTTCTCCAGGCGTATCAGCTTTGACTTCAGTCAAATTTGGCGCAGTCAACCAATCGGAGCCATCAAGATTACGCATCAAGCTTGAAACACGATTGTTCGATTCAGATGCGCCAACAATGGCAATATTTTTGCCGGTCATTTTCAACCCAGTAAAGTACACACCATCTGGCAGAGTACGAACCAACTGATCAAAAACCCGACCAATAATAGGTCGATTACCTTGCAGGTCCTGAATAATCTTCATTCGCTCCAGCAACTGCTGACGGCGGGTTTTGAGTTCGCTAATTTCTTTGATCCGCGCATCCAGCACAGCAATTTCTTTGCGCACAAAGTCATTGCGCGCACTTTGCTGCTCAATGGCACCGCTCAGATACTGATCACCAAGGAACACCACGCCAGCAGCAACAATCAACACGCCCGCGAGCGTTACGAGAAATCGCTGCTTGCGCTCCTCGCGCAACTGCTCACGCCATGGGAGTAAGTTAATCCGCGCCATTAGTCGAAACTCCTCATCGCTAAACCGCACGCGATCATCAAGGCAGGCGCATCGCTAGCCAAGGCACCGGCGTTAACTTTGCTGCTCAAGGCCATTTCAGCAAACGGATTGGCAACCAGTGTCGGCGTACCTATTTTCTGCTGAATCAATCGATCCAAATCGGGAATAGATGCGGTACCGCCAGCCAAAAGAATGTAGTCCACATCATTAAATTGACCCGCGGCAAAAAAGAACTGCAACGAGCGCGATACCTGCTGCACAACCGCCTCTTTAAACGGCTGCAACACTTCGCTGTCGTAATCGTCCGGCAGGCCACCTTGCTTCTTGGCTAGCCCCGCCTCTTCAACCGACAAACCATAGCGACGCTGAACTTCTTCGGTAAGCTGCTTGCCACCAAAAAGCTGCTCACGGGTATAGATGGTTTTGCCGTTATGCAAGACGCTAAGCGTGGTCATGGTCGCGCCAATATCGACAACGGCAACGGTCAAATCATCCTGACCATTGCTCAGCTGCGAAACCAACAACCCATAGGCCCGCTCAAGCGCATAGGCTTCAACATCTACGACTTTTGCAGTCAGGCCGGCCAAGGCCAAAGCCGCCTCGCGCACCTCGACGTTTTCTTTGCGGCAGGCGGCTAACAGAACCTCTATTCGCTCAGGATTACGCGCAGATGGGCCTTGCGCTTCGAAATCAATCGCAACTTCTTCAAGCGGATAGGGGATGTACTGATCGGCTTCAACTTTGAGTTGGTTTTCCAACTCATCGTCAGAAAGGCCAGCTTCCATCTCGATGGTTTTGGTGATGACGGCAGAGCCCGCGACTGCGACCGCAACAAACTTGACGCTCGTTTTGGCTTTAGCTAGCACACGGGCGAGTGCCTGCCCCACCCCCTCAAGCTCTGCAATGTTTTTCTCGACCACTGCGTTTGGTGGCAGCGGCTCCACAGCATAAGCCTCTACCTTGTAGCGGCTGCCTGAGCGACTCAGTTCAAGGAGCTTGACCGAGGTCGAACTAATGTCGATCCCCAGCAGCGTGTTCGCTTTCTTATTGAAGAGCCCTAGCACGACTGATTTCCTATCTGCATCCGCGACTTACGGAGGATTTATGTTTTTTTACATTAAATAACAGTCTTGACAGAAGCGCAAATGGCTACCTAGCAAAAAACCCGCTTATAATGTGATCAGTTTCGTTTTTCAGCTTCAGCTTCCGCTTAACTCATTCTTTTATCTGGAAATCCAAGAATCTTGATGCGCTTGCTTAAGTTTATTTGCTGGTCTGGATTTGCCATTTTTTGCGGGTTACTACTCAGCATCAGCGGCGCTTACCTCTATCTTAGCCCCGGCCTGCCATCCGTCGAATCACTACGACGCATTCAATTGCAGATCCCCCTGCGGGTCTTCAGCAGTGACGGCAAGCTGATCGCCGAATTTGGCGAAATGCGCCGCAGCCCGATCCGCATCAATGACGTACCACCCGACTTTATTTCTGCCCTGCTTTCGGCCGAAGATGACAACTTTGCCAACCATTATGGCGTCGACCCCAGCAGCCTGATGCGGGCCGCCTCGCAATTATTGAAAAGTGGTCACATTCAGTCGGGTGGCAGCACCATCACCATGCAGGTGGCGAAGAATTTCTTCCTGAGTAGCGAGCGTAGCTTCTCACGCAAAATCAACGAAATCTTGCTGGCGCTACAGATCGAGCGCGAACTCAGCAAGGATGAAATCCTCGAGCTCTACGTCAATAAAATCTATTTGGGCAATCGCGCCTACGGCATAGAAGCCGCAGCTCAGGTCTATTACGGCAAATCGATCCGCGACATCAGCCTTGCGCAAATGGCCGCCATCGCCGGTTTGCCCAAGGCGCCATCGCGCTTTAATCCGCTGATTAATCCGACCCGCAGCAAAGAGCGGCGCGACTGGATTCTCGGCCGCATGCTTAAACTGGGCAAAATTGACCAGCCCCGCTATCAGGCCGCCATCAGCGAGCCAAGCAACGCCTCTTACCACGGCCCAACGCCAGAACTCGACGCGCCTTATATTGCCGAAATGGCCCGCGCCGAAATGGTCGGCCGCTATGGCAGCGAGGCTTACACCGAAGGCTTTCGGGTAACCACTACGGTTTCCAGCGAACTCCAGCAAGCAGCCAGCAGCGCGGTGCGCGCCGGCTTACTGAGTTATGACCAGCGCCACGGCTACCGAGGCCCGGAAACCCGCCTGACCGGTATGACCCGCGAATCCTGGCAAGCAGAACTCGGCAAGCACCGCTCAGTAGGCGGGCTTGAGCCAGTTATCGTGACTCAGGTCGAAAAAAGCGGCTTGCTGATCATCAATCGTAGCGGTGCCGAGGAGGCCGTTAGCTGGGACAGCATGAAGTGGGCACGACCATTTCTGGGCCCGGACAGCATGGGCCCACGCCCGCAACAACCGGCTGACGTGGCGCAGATTGGCGACCTTATTCGCGTGCAGCGCCAAGCCGACGGCATTTTGCTGTTCAGCCAAATACCCACGGCGCAAGCAGCCCTGACCTCCCTCGACCCGCAAAACGGCGCGATCCAGGCATTGGTCGGCGGTTTCTCTTTTGAGCAAAGCAATTACAACCGCGCCACCCAAGCCAAGCGCCAGCCCGGCTCAAGCTTTAAGCCTTTTATCTACAGCGCAGCCCTAGATAACGGCTTTACCGCCGCCAGCCTGGTCAATGACGCGCCGATTGTGTTCCAGGAAGCCGGCATGGAAGAAGCCTGGCGGCCGAAGAATGACAACAACACCTTCCTCGGCCCCATCCGGCTACGTGAGGCGCTGTACAAGTCGCGCAACCTGGTTTCTATTCGCGTGCTGCAAGCCATAGGCATCGATTACGCCCTGAAATACGTCGCCCGCTTCGGTTTCAACAAGCAAGATTTGCCGCGCAATTTCTCGCTGGCACTGGGTACCGCCAACCTAACCCCGCTGGAAATCGCCACCGGCTGGTGCACCTTCGCAAACGGCGGCTACAAAGTGGCGCCCTACTTGATCGCCCGCATCGACAGCCGCGAAGGCAAGCCCCTGTTCATCGCCAACCCGCCCAGCGTGCCGCAAAATACGCCACCTGCTGAAGCCAGCGATGAGGTCATCGGCACCAGCAGCGCAACGCCCGGCTACGAGCCAGCAGCAGCCGAGCGCATCGTTGACGCCCGCACCGCCTTCATCCTCACCAGCATGCTGCAGGATGTCATCAAGCGCGGCACCGCCCGCCGCGCACTGGCAATGGGCCGCAGCGACCTGGCCGGCAAAACCGGCACCACCAACGAATCTAAAGACAGCTGGTTCTCCGGCTTTAACGCCGACTATATGACCACCGTCTGGACCGGCTTTGACCAACCAGAAAGCCTCGGTCGCAACGAATTTGGCGGTACTGTCGCACTGCCGATCTGGATGAATTACATGAGCGCGGCACTTAAAGACAAGCCAGCCCACATGCTCCCCGAACCGCCCGGCATACTCAGCCTGCGAATTGATCCGCTGACCGGACGCACCGCCGCCCCCGGCGCTGAGAATGCTTATTTCGAGCTATTCAAGAGCGAGGATTCGCCACCGGCAATGAGCGAACTGGATCCCAACCAAAGCGCGCCGGGCAGCCCGCTACCGGAAGATGAGGCTACGCCGATCGATCTGTTCTGAGCCAAAGAAGCTGCAGTGTCACGACCCTCAGATGGATTATTCACCGCACACAAAAAAACCGCTCACCGATGAAAGTGAGCGGTTTTTTTAATTGCGCCAAGGGTTAGTTAGCGCATCCAGCTGCGGCCATTAACCGTTGAATACATCATCAACGGACTGCAGCGGGTAGTGTTTCGGGTAAGGCAGAGTCGCCACACCGCTTTCGATCGCAGCCTTAGCCACAGCATCGCAAACCACGGTGATCAGACGCTTGTCCATCGGCTTCGGAATGATGTATTCGCGGCCGAACGACAGGGGCGCACCACCATAAGCGTCGCACACGTCCTGCGGCACCGGTTGCTTGGCCAGATCACGCAGGGCCAAAGCGGCGGCGATCTTCATTTCTTCGTTGATGCGGGTCGCGCGAACATCCAGGGCGCCGCGGAAGATGAAGGGGAAGCCCAACACGTTGTTGACCTGGTTCGGGTAGTCCGAACGGCCGGTGGCCATGATCACGTCGTTACGGGTGGCGTGGGCCAGGGCCGGACTGATTTCCGGGTCCGGGTTGGAGCAGGCGAACACGATTGGGTTGGCCGCCATGCGCGCCAGGCCTGCAGCCTCCAGCAGGTTGGCGCCCGACAGGCCGACAAACACATCGGCGCCGTCCAAGGCATCAAACAAGGTGCGCTTGTCGGTCGCGTGGGCGAACACCGCCTTGTACTGGTTCAGGTCGTCGCGGCCGGCGTGGATCACGCCTTTACGGTCGACCATAAAGATGTTTTCGATATTGGCGCCCATGCTCACCAGCAACTTCATGCAGGAAGTCGCGGCAGCGCCGGCGCCCAGGCAGACGATTTTGGCTTCCGGCAGGGTCTTGCCGACAATTTCCAGGGCGTTGAGCATGCCGGCCGCAGTGACGATGGCGGTGCCGTGCTGGTCATCGTGGAATACCGGAATATCGCACTGCTCGATCAGCGTGCGCTCGATCTCAAAGCACTCGGGCGCCTTGATGTCTTCCAGATTGATGCCACCGAAGGTGATGGAAATACGCCGTACGGTGTCGATAAACGCCTGCGGGCTTTCGGCCTCAACTTCGATGTCGAACACGTCGATGCCGGCGAAACGCTTGAACAGCACACCCTTGCCTTCCATCACCGGCTTGGACGCCAGCGGACCGAGATTACCCAGCCCAAGAATCGCCGTACCGTCTGAAATGACCGCAACCAGATTGCCCTTGCCGGTGTACTTGTAGGCCAGTTCGGGGTCACGGGCGATTTCGCGCACCGGCTCAGCCACACCTGGGCTGTACGCCAGCGCGAGATCGCGAGCAGTCGCAGTAGGCTTGGTCAACTCGACGCTGAGCTTCCCCGGACGGGGTTTGGCGTGATATTCGAGAGCGGCCGTTTTCAGATCAGACATGGTGGCATTTCCGCTTTTTGGGGGCTGTTATACAGACGGGGGGACGAGGATACGCAAGATGCCGATACCTCACAAGACCGATCAGTCAGCCTATTGAGAAGGCTCTAGCGCAAGATTTTGAGCCAGTCACCCGGACGTGGCTCGCCGCTTGGATAGAGTCCATTAAGTAGTCGTAAATTCAGTTCTGGGTCATCTTGCAGCTTGCTCTCCTTGGCCAGCGCCGCCATGCCCTGCGCCGCCTTGGCTTGCTGCAGATGCAAACGTAGCGGCTGCGCCAACTCCAATTGCGCGGCGGACAAGGGGCGAAAACTGCTGATCATCGCCATAAACTTATCGTCCTCGCTCTCCAGCGAGGCGCGACCTTTAACCGCACCAACAAACACATAGGCGCGCGGGCCCAGATAAATAACCGCCACCCGCTTGGCGGCGGCGCCAGGAATTATTGCAGTGTAGCCCTGCAAGCCGCCTTGCTGCAGCGTTGCATCCTGCACCAAGCGCTGGCTGCCGGCTTTTTTGCGCAGCCACTGCTCGGGCGTCAAAGCGGAATCGGCCGGCTCCACCGTCATCGCCATAAAGGCTTGTTGATCTGCCGTATGGGCGATCAGCGCATCCGGCCGATTCAGCAACTCCCAGCCCTGCGGATAACTCAGGGTGAAGCCTAAATCGGCATGATAAAACCGCTGACCACGGCGCACGCCAGTGGCGGCCGAATCGCCGAAGGGCAACCCCTCGAGATGCTGCAAAAACTGCTCGCGATTGACCTCCTGGTGCCCGGTAACCAGCGCACTGGCAGGGCCTACTACCTGCTGCAGACGCTGATCGTTAGCGGGATGGCTGTCGAAAACACCGTGATAACTGCTCTCCGGCACCGCCTGGCCACGCTTAAGTGCCTGATCACGGGCAAACAGCTCCTGATTCTTCAGCACCTTGATGACTTCAATCATCGCCTGCGGGTCATAGCCACTGCGCGCCAGATACTGCGCGCCGAGGCCGTCGGCCTCCAACTCCATGTCGCGACCATAGCCCTTGGTCACCACCGAGCCCAAGGCATTGGTTACATCGCCCGCCGCGCCAACCCCGGTGCCGATGGCGACCGCTTGGCCCAAGATACCCCAAGCGGTCGACTGGCTTTGCTGCTGCACGCTGTGCCGCGCCGTGACATGGCCGACCTCATGGCCCAGCACCGCAGCCAACTCAGCCTCGGAGTTCAGGTACGCAAGCAAGCCGCGATTGATATAGATGTAGCCACCCGGCAGGGCGAAGGCGTTGATATCCGGGGAGTCGACCACCGTGAAGTGGTACTGCAAATTGCTGCGATGGCTGTGCTTGGCGACCCGCTCGCCGACCTGCTGGACATAGGCCTGCAATTTCTCATCGGCATAGCGCGGATTTTCCTTGAGGACTTGCTGGCTGTAACTGCGGCCCATCTCCAGTTCTTGCGACTCGCTCATCATCACAAAATCGGTACGCCCGGTGGCCGGGTTGTGTGCACAACCGGCCAGCAGCCCGAGGCCGCAGAGTAAAACGACAATCCGTACCATCATGGCAACACCTCAAGCATCGCAGCTGCGGTCAGTGGCAACATCCAGCGCGCCTGACCTGTTTTTACCGAGCCACGCTGACTGCGATCGATGATCCAGCCGCGCGCCTGAATATTACGCCCAGCCAAATCCTGCAGGCGCGCCAAGTCAAACTGTCCGAGAGACTTCGGCGCTCTATGCAGCACCAGCGGCCCGTCCGCTTCAGGCCAGACGCCG
>JAIERD010000380.1 GCA_019747155.1 Pseudomonadaceae bacterium | reverse complement strand
ATCTGAACATCGGCTTGTTGTTCTTCTTCGCCATGGCCGGTTTGACTGTATATGCAGTGCTGTTCGCCGGTTGGGCCAGTAATAACAAGTTCGCCCTGCTCGGCAGTTTGCGCGCCTCCGGCCAGACCATTTCTTATGAAGTGTTTATGGGCTTGTCGTTGATGGGTGTGGTGGCGCAAGCCGGCTCGTTTAACCTGCGCGAGATCGTCGAATACCAGGCGCAAAACCTCTGGTTCATCATTCCGCAATTCATTGGTTTCTGTACCTTCTTTATCGCCGGCGTGGCCGTGACTCACCGCCATCCATTCGACCAACCGGAAGCCGAGCAAGAACTGGCCGACGGTTATCACATCGAATATGCCGGGATGAAATGGGGCATGTTCTTCGTCGGCGAATACGTTGGCATAGTGCTAATTTCTGCGCTGCTGGTGACGCTATTCTTCGGCGGCTGGCATGGGCCTTTCGGGCTGTTGCCGTCGATTCCCTTTGTTTGGTTTGCGCTGAAAACCGCGTTTTTCATCATGATTTTTATCCTGCTGCGCGCCTCCATTCCGCGCCCGCGCTATGACCAAGTGATGACCTTTAGCTGGACGTTCTGCCTGCCGCTGACCCTGCTCAACCTGTTGGTAACTGCAGCCCTGGTGCTGCTGAATGCCACGCCCAGCGCGCTGCAGTGAGGACCATGAACATGCTCAAATATATTCTGCATATCCTCCATGGCACCTACACCCAACTGCGCAGTATGGTGATGGTGTTTTCCCATGCATTTCACAAGCGCGACACCCTGCAGTACCCGGAAGAAGCCGTGTATCTGCCGCCACGCTACCGTGGCCGCATCGTCCTGACCCGCGACCCCGATGGTGAAGAGCGTTGCGTGGCCTGCAACCTCTGTGCGGTGGCTTGCCCTGTGGGCTGTATCGCCCTGCAAAAAGCCGAAACCGAGGACGGTCGTTGGTATCCCGAATTCTTCCGGATCAACTTCTCGCGCTGCATTTTCTGCGGTCTGTGCGAAGAAGCCTGCCCAACCACCGCCATTCAGCTCACCCCAGACTTCGAAATGGCCGACTACAAACGCCAAGACTTGGTTTACGAGAAGGAAGACCTACTGATTTCCGGGCCTGGCAAAAACCCTGACTACAACTTTTACCGGGTTGCCGGCATGGCAATCGCTGGCAAACCTAAAGGGGCTGCGCAAAACGAAGCCCAACCGATCAACGTGAAGAGCTTGCTGCCCTAAGGAGACCCTGTGGAATTTGCTTTCTATTTTGCCGCCGGCGTCGCGGTGATGGCCACCTTAAGGGTGATCACCAACACCAACCCGGTACACGCACTGCTTTATCTAATCGTCTCGCTGTTGGCGGTATCGGTGCTGTTTTTCAGCCTCGGTGCGCCCTTTGCCGGGGTTCTGGAAATTATCGTTTACGCCGGCGCCATCATGGTGCTGTTTGTCTTCGTGGTGATGATGCTCAACCTCGGGCCTGCCTCCAGTGCGCAAGAGCGCCAGTGGATGACCCCTGGTATCTGGGGCGGCCCGTCGATGATGGCCTTGGCCCTGCTCTGCGAAATGCTCTACGTGCTGTTTGGCAATCACAGTGGCGCGGCCCTTGGCTTAACCACAGTAGATCCCAAAGCGGTAGGTATCAGCCTGTTCGGCCCCTACCTGTTGGTGGTTGAACTGGCATCGATGTTACTGCTGGCGGCCCTGGTTGCTGCCTTCCACCTCGGCCGACACGAGGCGAACGAATAACTATGTATGCAATTCCTATGGAGCACGGCCTGGCCGTCGCGGGTGTGCTGTTTTGCTTAGGGCTTGTGGGCCTGATGGTGCGCCGCAACATCCTCTTCGTACTAATGAGCCTGGAAATCATGATGAATGCCGCAGCACTGGCCTTTATCGTGGCCGGCAGCCGTTGGGGGCAACCGGATGGCCAGGTGATGTTTATTCTGGTGATTTCGCTGGCAGCCGCTGAAGCCAGTATTGGGTTGGCGATTTTGCTGCAACTGTATCGGCGCTTTCATACTCTCGATATCGACGCTGCTAGCGAGATGCACGGATGAATTTCTTATTCCTGACGTTCCTCTTCCCGTTGCTCGGCTTCTGTCTGCTGGCGTTTTCTCGCGGCCGCTTTTCCGAGAATCTTTCGGCCCTGATCGGGGTTGGTTCAGTCGGTTTATCCGCGCTGACCAGCGCCGTGATCATCTGGCAATTCAATACCAACCCACCGGCTGGCGGCGTTTATACCCAGCTTCTGTGGCAATGGATGTCGGTTGATGGCTTTGCGCCCAACTTCACCCTGTACCTGGATGGTTTATCACTGACCATGCTCGGCGTGGTTACCGGTGTGGGCTTTCTGATCCACCTGTTTGCCTCCTGGTACATGCGCGGCGAAGCCGGCTATTCGCGGTTCTTTGCCTACACCAACTTGTTTATCGCCAGCATGTTGTTTCTGGTGCTTGGCGATAACCTGCTGTTTCTGTACTTCGGTTGGGAAGGCGTGGGGCTGTGCAGCTACCTGCTGATCGGCTTTTATTACAGCAATCGCAACAACGGCAATGCCGCGCTCAAGGCTTTTATCGTCACCCGCATTGGCGACGTGTTTATGGCCATCGGGTTGTTCATTTTGTTCCAGCAACTGGGCACGTTGAACATCCAGGAACTGCTGATTCTTGCGCCACAAAAGTTCGCCGCTGGCGACTTCTGGATCGAACTGGCCACCCTGATGTTACTCGGCGGTGCAGTCGGTAAATCGGCGCAGTTACCCCTACAAACCTGGCTGGCCGATGCCATGGCCGGCCCGACTCCGGTCTCGGCACTGATCCACGCCGCAACCATGGTCACCGCCGGCGTTTACCTGATCGCTCGCACCAATGGCTTGTTCTTGCTGGCCCCGGACGTTCTGGAATTGGTCGGCATCGTCGGCGCTGTGACCCTGGTGCTGGCGGGTTTTGCCGCCCTGGTGCAAACCGATATAAAACGCATCCTCGCCTACTCCACCATGAGTCAGATCGGCTATATGTTTTTGGCCTTGGGTGAAGGAGCTTGGGATGGGGCGATCTTCCATCTGATGACTCACGCGTTCTTCAAGGCGTTGTTGTTCCTCGCGTCCGGTGCGGTGATTCTTGCCTGCCACCATGAGCAAAACATCTTCAAGATGGGTGGCCTGTGGAAAAAACTTCCTTTGGCTTACACAAGCTTTGTGATTGGCGGCGCGGCCTTATCAGCCTTGCCCCTAGTCACAGCAGGCTTCTACTCCAAAGATGCAATTCTTTGGGAGGCCTTGGCCAGCGGCCATCAGGGGCTGTTATACGCAGGCCTGGTCGGCGCCTTTATGACCTCGCTGTATACCTTCCGCCTGATCTTCATCACCTTCCACGGTGAGACCAAGATCACCCCGCACGCTGGCCACGGCATCGCCTATTGGCTGCCGTTGTCTGTATTGATTGTGCTTTCGACCTTTGTCGGCGCCCTAATCAAGCTGCCATTGGCCGGTGTTCTACCCTTGAGCGCGGGCCATAACGGCGGGGCTGAACAACATCATCTAGAACTGCTTTCTGCGGGTATCGCGATTGCCGGCATTATCCTTGCGGCGATGCTGTTTCTCGGCCGTCGACGCCTGGTTAATTACATTGCCAACAGCTCGGCTGGACGTTTACTGACGGCCTTGTGGTTGTCCGGGTGGGGCTTCGATTGGCTTTACGGCACGCTGCTGGTTAAACCCTATTTGTTCGCCTGCCGCCTGCTCGCCCGTGACCCACTGAACAGCACCATGACCCTGCTGCCAACCATGGTTCGCAAGTCTCACCATCTGCTGGTCCGCACCCAGACCGGCAACATACGTTGGTATGCCTTTTCGATGGTTGCTGGCGCCGTACTGTTGCTGGGCACTGCCCTGCTGACGACGGTTTGATATGAATTTGCAAATTTGCGCAAGGAACTGAGCACGTCATGATTCTGCCCTGGCTAATCCTGATCCCCTTTATTGGCGGCCTACTGTGCTGGCAAGCTGAGCGTTTTGGCTCATCCTTGCCGCGTACAATCGCCATGCTTACCATGCTGCTGGAACTGGCCCTGGGCCTCTGGCTATGGTTTACCGGCGACTTTCAACTGGCGCCGCACCCCGGTGCCGATCCCGTCTGGACCCTGGAGTTCAAGCAGGTCTGGATCGAACGTTTCGGCATCAATTTTCACCTGGCGATGGATGGCTTATCGCTACTGATGATTCTGCTCACCGGCTTGCTCGGTGTGCTGTCGGTGCTCTGCTCATGGAGTGAGATCCAGAAAAACGTCGGCTTTTTCCACCTCAACTTGATGTGGATTCTGGGCGGTGTGATCGGGGTGTTTCTGGCCCTCGATCTGTTCTTGTTCTTCTTCTTCTGGGAGATGATGCTGGTCCCCATGTACTTCCTGATTGCGCTGTGGGGACACAGTTCAATCGAAGGCAAGAGCCGCATCTACGCCGCCACCAAGTTCTTTATCTACACCCAGGCCAGCGGTTTGATCATGCTGGTGGCGATTCTCGGCTTGGTGTTCGTTAACTTCAATAACACCGGCGTGCTGACCTTCGACTACAGCCTACTGCTGAAAGCCGAACTGCCGCCAGCTACCGAATACATCCTGATGCTGGGCTTCTTTATCGCCTTCGCGGTCAAGTTGCCGGTGGTGCCGTTTCACTCTTGGCTACCGGATGCCCACGCCCAAGCGCCCACGGCAGGTTCGGTGGATTTGGCCGGTATTCTGCTAAAGACTGCGGCCTATGGTTTGCTGCGCTTTGCCCTGCCGCTGTTTCCCAATGCCTCCGCCGAGTTTGCCCCGATCGCCATGACCCTCGGTCTGATCGGGATTTTCTACGGCGCACTGCTGGCCTTTGCCCAGACCGACATCAAGCGTCTGGTGGCGTACTCCAGCGTTTCGCACATGGGCTTTATCCTCATCGGTATCTACTCCGGCAGCCAGCAAGCGCTGCAAGGCGTGGTGGTACAGATGCTCGCCCATGGCTTGTCGGCCGCCGCGCTGTTTATCCTCTGCGGCCAGCTGTATGAGCGTATGCACACCCGCGACATGCGTGAGATGGGCGGCTTGTGGTCGCGGATTAGCTATCTGCCGGCCATTAGCCTGTTCTTCGCCGCTGCCTCGCTGGGCTTGCCTGGCACTGGCAACTTTGTCGGTGAGTTCTTGATTTTGCTCGGCTCGTTCAGCGCCACTCCCTGGATTGTGGTGATTGCCACCTCAGGCTTGGTGTTTGGCTCGGTCTACTCACTGATCATGATTCATCGGGCCTATTTTGGCCCGGCAAAATCAGAGCAAGCCTTGCGCGGTATGAATAGCCGCGAACTGGGCATGACCCTAAGCCTGGCAGTCTTGATCGTGTTGCTTGGGGTTTATCCGCAGCCGATTCTGGACACTTCGGCCGCCACCATGCACGGCGTCCAAAGCTGGCTGAGCACAGCCTTTACTCAACTCGCTGCGGCCCGCTAGCTGCTTTATGGAAAGTCATGCCATGCAACTGACTACAGAACACTTTATCGCCCTACTGCCGCTGCTGGTCACCTGCGCCACCAGCGTGCTGGTGATGCTGGCTATCGCTTGGCGGCGCAATCATGCACAAACCTATCTGCTGACGGTTACCGGCTTGGTGTTGGCGCTGCTGGCGATTATTCCGGCATTAAAAGTTACGCCACTGGCGGTCACCGAACTGCTGCAGGTGGATAACTTCGCCTGTTTTTACATTGGCCTGATCCTGGTCGCCACACTGGTTTGCGTCACCCTCGCCCACGCCTATATGGAAGGTTATCCGGGTAACCGCGAAGAGTTGTACCTGCTGATTATCCTGGCCGCCGCCGGCGGCATTGTGCTGGTCAGCGCGCGGCACCTGGCGGGTCTGTTTATCGGTTTGGAACTGCTTTCGGTGCCGGTTTACGGCATGGTCGCTTACGCGTTTTTCAACAAGCGCTCACTGGAAGCCGGCATCAAGTACATGGTGCTGTCGGCAGCCGGTTCGGCCTTTTTACTATTCGGCATGGCGCTGTTGTATGCCGACGCCGGTACCCTGAGCTTTGCCGGACTGGGTGCCAAGCTGTCCGCCGATGGCTCACTCAGCCAACTGGTGCATTTAGGGATCGGCATGATGCTGATCGGCCTGGCGTTCAAGCTGTCACTGGTGCCTTTTCACCTGTGGACACCCGATGTCTATGAAGGCGCCCCCGCGCCGGTGGCGGCTTTTCTGGCCACGGCCAGCAAGGTCGCGGTATTTGCCGTGTTGCTGCGCCTGTATCAACTGTCACCGGCCATGGCTGGCGGCTGGTTGAATGACCTGTTGAGCCTGATTGCGATTGCCTCGATTTTGCTCGGCAACCTGTTGGCACTGATGCAGAGCAACCTCAAGCGCCTGTTGGGTTACTCATCGATTGCCCACTTCGGTTATCTGTTGGTGGCGTTGATCGCCAGCAAAGGCTTGGCAGTTGAGGCGATTGGCGTCTACCTGACCACCTATGTGCTGACCAGTCTCGGCGCTTTCGGTGTGGTCACGCTGATGTCGACGCCGTATCACGGCCGCGATTGCGACGCGCTGTATGAGTACCGCGGACTGTTCTGGCGCCGGCCGAACCTCACCGCCGTATTAACCTTGATGATGCTGTCGCTGGCCGGTATTCCGCTGACCGCAGGCTTTATTGGTAAGTTCTACATTGTCGCGGTCGGGGTTGAGTCGCACCTTTGGTGGTTGCTCGGTAGCCTGATCATCGGCAGTGCGATTGGTGTGTTCTATTACCTGCGGGTGATGGTTACCCTGTTTCTGGTCGCGCCGGGCCTGCATCGCCACGATGCACCAGAGAACTGGGGCCAGCGTACCGGCGGCATCATGTTGATGGCCATGGCGGGGCTGACCTTGTTCCTTGGGGTTTACCCGCAGCCACTGCTAGAACTGCTGCAACACACCGGCCTCACGGCACTGTAAGCCTGACGCCTGCACCCTAAAAAGCCCCGAATCTTTCGGGGCTTTTTAGTTTTAGGACAACACGATCAGCGCCAACAACAGATAGCGGGCGCTCTTGGCCAGTAGCACCAAGAGTAAAAAACTGGGCAGCGGCTCGCGCAGCACGCCGGCGACCAGGGTCAGTGGGTCACCAACTATCGGCAGCCAGCTGAGCAACAAACTCCAGCGTCCATAACGTTGATACCAGTGCTGGGCTCGCTGTAATTGCGCAGGCGTCACCGGAAACCAACGGCGTTGCTGAAAGCGGCCAAGCGAGCGGCCCAGCCACCAGTTAATGGTTGAGCCCAGGGTATTGCCGGCAATTGCCGCCAACAGCAAACCGCTGACGCTATAGCTATCGGTGAGCAGCAGCGCGACCAAGCCGGCCTCGGACTGCATCGGCAATAGAGTCGCGGCCAACAGTGCGAGAACAAACAGTCCGGCGTAGGCCATCAGTACTTGACCAGGTTCACGCAGCCTTCCAACCGCTGACGATAATCGCCATGCCCAGCAAACTAATCGCGGCGCCGAACCAGTCGAGACTGGACAGCTTGATGCCATCCACCCAGCGTAGCCACAGCAAGGCACTGGCCACGTAGACCCCACCATAGGCGGCATAGACCCGGCCACTGGCGGCCGGGTGCAAGCTCAGCAGCCAGACAAACAGCGCCAGGCTCAGCGCTGCCGGCAGCAGCAACCACACCGACGCCTCTTTGCGCAGCCACAGGTACGGCAAGTAACAGCCGACAATTTCCGCTACTGCGGTCGCAAAGAACAAGCCCAGGGTTTTCAGCAGCATTTAGTACTCACAGCAGGTTGGAATTTCAATCTATGGCTGGGGCGCGATGCCTAACTCGCCGCGCGCCTGGCGCAGTACTTGCCAGGCCGAGCTCAGCGCCAGGCTGGCCATAATGCCGGCAACCAGCAAATCTGGCCAGGCACTGCCACTGCCCAACACCCCGAGCGCCGCCAGCAGCACCGCCACATTGCCCAAAGCGTCATTACGGGTACAGAGCCAGACGCTGCGCATATTGCTGTCGCCGTCGCGCCAGGCATACAGCAAGGCCGCCACGGCCAAATTGGCCAACAGCGCCAGGCCACCAATCAGGCCCATGGTGGCCGCCACCGGCACACCGCCCTGCCAGGCATTCCAAGCGGTTGCCACTAATACCCCCAAACCAAACAACGCCATGCTCACAGCCTTGAATTGGGCGGCGCGGGCACGCCAACTCAAACTCATGGCCAGTACAAACAGGCTAATGGCGTAGTTGCCGGCATCACCGAGAAAATCCAGCGAGTCAGCCAACAAAGCCACTGAACCCGCGCGCAGGCCGGCACTTATTTCGATTGCAAACATTACAGCGTTAATCAATAAGGCCAGCCATAACACCCGCCGATAGGCCGGACTCAAGTGCTTGGCGACAGGTTCGGCATGGCAACAATGGGCACTCATAGGATTCTCCTGAATTGATTTCAGGCGTAGGCTAAAGCCTGTAGTCACTACAGGGTCAAGCCTTATGAACAAGGTATATCGCATCGGCGAGTTAAGCCGCGAGAGCGCCGTTAACCTGGAAACCATCCGCTATTACGAACGCATTGGTCTGCTGCAACAGCCGGCGCGCAATGCCTCCGGTTACCGTTGCTATCAGCAGGAGGATGTTCGCCGCTTAAGTTTTATCCGCCGTGGCCGCGAGCTGGGTTTTAGCATCGAAGAGCTGAAAACCCTGCTGCAACTGGCCGACCACCCCCACAGCCCTTGCGCCGAAGCCGATCAGTTAGTCCAAGCACACCTGCAACAAGTGGACGCGCGCATCGCCGACTTGCAGCAAATGCGAGAGGTGTTGCAAAGCCTGGTTGGCTGCTCATCGACCAGCGCCGAACACTGCCGTTTGCTGGAGACCTTGGATCGCCGCAGCTGTTGCGTCGCCGACAATCACTGAAAACAGTTGCGCGAATAGTGCGAGCATTAATCTGTACGCACCGTGCATAATTCAAACCACGCCCTATTTAGTGCTTTTTGGCATTAAACACTGACCCGTTTAGGCAACTGAATAAAGAACAGCCCGAGTCGGCCGATAAAAATCAGTCGACCGCACAATCGCAGGAGTTTCAGATGCCGTTTAATCGCATTTCCATCCAGTGGAAAATCACTCTCCTTGCCGGTTTGTGCTTGCTGGCGATAGTGACCTTGCTGGTCGGCGCCTCGTTGTATCAAGCGCAAAAAAGCAGCGAAGTGGTCAAACAGGCCAGCAGCCAAATGCTCGAAGAAGCCGCCAAACAGCGCCTGCAAGCACGCGCGCAGTCGCAAGCACTGTTGGTGCAGCGGCACTTTATGGCGGCTTACGAATACGGCAAAGGCTTCTCGCGGCAAGTACTGTTTTTACGCGAGCAAGCCGAGAAGCGCTTTATCGATGCCTTCGATTTGCGTGAGGACATGACCCGTCAGGCCCGCACCGCTTTGGAGGGCAACCCCAACCTGCTCGGCCTTTATGTAGTATTTGAACCCAACGCGCTGGACGGCAAAGATGAGCTATTCGCCGCCCAGGCGGAAATTGGCAGCAACGACAAAGGCCGCTTCTCGCTCTATTGGTCTCAGGCCACCCCGGGCAAGCTTGAAGCCGAACCCCTAACTGAAAAGCAGCTCGCTGACACCACTGCTGGGGCCAGCGGCACCGCCTATAACGCCTGGTACACCTGCCCCCGCGACAGCGCAGCGCCTTGCGTGTTGGAGCCCTACTTCGATGAAGTCGAGGGCAAGAGCACCTTGATGACCAGCATTGCTTTTCCATTGCTACTGAATGGCAAGGTGGTCGGAGTCATGGGCGTTGATATCAGCCTCGACAGCCTGCAGCAGCTCAGCGATGCGGCCCATCAAGAACTCTACGACGGCGCCGGTCAAGTCAGCATTATCAGCTCTGCCGGCTTGCTTGCCGGCCACAGCGCGGATGCTTCGCGGCTGGGCAACGCGTTGGATGCCGCCTTTCCCGGGCAAGGCCCGGAACTCAAAGCGCTGGTTGCGCGCGGCCAGGTTTCAGCCATTGAACATCAAGGCACGCTGCAAGTGCTCAGCCCGCTGCTGCCAATCCCCAACGCCAAACCTTGGGCAGTCATGCTCGAAGTAGCCGATACGGTATTGCTGGAGCCGGCGCTAAAACTGCAGCAACAACTGGACCTGCAACGCACCACCGACAGCAGTCTGGCACTGGGCCTTGGCTTATTTGCCGGGGTGTTTGGCTTGTTGTTAATGTGGCTAACCGCCCGCGGGGTCACCCAACCTATTCTCAGCGTTGCCGCCATGCTGAAAGATATCGCCAGCGGCGAAGGCGATTTAACCCGGCGCCTGGGCTATGCCAAGCAAGATGAACTGGGCGAGTTGGCCGGCTGGTTCAACCGTTTTCTCGACAAGCTGCAACCGGTCATCGCCGAGGTCAAACAGTCAGTGGTGGATGCGCGCAGCACTGCCGACCGTTCCTCGACCATTGCCGAGCAAACCAGCACAGGTATGCAACAGCAATACCGTGAGATCGATCAGGTCGCCACCGCCTTTCATGAAATGAGCGCCACCGCGCAAGACGTCGCCCGCAGCGCCGCTCAAGCCGCCGAGGCCGCCCGCGGCGCCGACCACGCTACCCGCGAAGGCTTGGCGGTAATCGACAACACCACCCTGATGATCGAGCAACTCGCCAGCGAGATGAGCGTAGCCATGCAGGAAGTTGAAGGTCTGGCCAGCAGCAGCGAGCAAATTGGCTCAGTGCTTGAGGTCATCCGCTCAATAGCCGAGCAAACCAACTTACTGGCGCTCAATGCGGCGATTGAAGCGGCCCGCGCCGGCGAGGCGGGTCGCGGCTTTGCGGTGGTTGCCGATGAGGTGCGTAACCTGGCCAAACGCACGCAAGATTCGGTCGAGGAAATTCGCCAGGTGATCGAAGCCTTGCAAACCGGTACGCGCGAAGTGGTCAGCTCGATGCACAGCAGCCATCGACAAGCACAGGGCAGTGTCGCCCAGGTTGAGGCCGCCGTTGTGGCCCTGCGTCGGATTGGCGACGCAGTCGGGGTGATCACCGACATGAACATGCAAATTGCCAGTGCCGCTGAAGAGCAAAGCTCGGTGGCGGATGAAATCAACCGCAACGTCACCTCAATCCGTGACGTGACCGAGTCCATTTCCGGCCAGGCCCAAGAGTCGTCTGAAGTTGGCCAGGCACTCAATCGGCTGGCCAATCAGCAACAAAAACTGATGGATCAGTTTCGCGTTTAGCCCTCCCCAAAAACAGGCTGTGTGAAAAGCGGCCGCTTTGAATGCAGCCGCTCACCTCATGGCGCCATCTGCGCCCTGCTCTGGCGGCTGCCTCCTTGCCTAAGCACGCGCGCCTGTCTAGCCTGCCGGCACCTGTTCAGGAGATACCTAGATGCTCAACTTTGTTTTAGTCGCCGGCTCCAGCCGCCACAACAGCCAATCTGGCAAAGTCGCCCGTTTTCTTCGTCAACGACTGATTGAACTGGGCCACAGCAGCCTCGAACTGTGTACCGTAATTGACTTAGGCCTTGACCCCTTGCCGCTCTGGCCGAGCGATGACAGCGGCCCCTGGAGTCAGTACGCCGAGCGATTAAAGGCCGCCGACGCGCTGGTCATAGTTGCCCCTGAGTGGAATGGCATGGCCTGCCCAGCGATCAAGAATTTCTTTATCTATGCCAGCAAAGCCGAACTCGCGCACAAACCCGGCTTGTTGGTTGGCGTTTCGGCGGGCATTGGTGGGGCTTATCCGATCAGCGAGCTGCGCGCCTCCAGCTACAAAAACTGCCGGCTGTGCTATATCCCCGAGCACCTGATTATCCGTCAGGTCGAGCAGCAGTTTAACCAGGCATCCGCCGCCAACGTCGACGAACAACACCTGCGCGCACGCATCGATTACGCCCTGGATGTGCTGCAAAAATACAGCGTTGCCTTACAGCCGGTACGCGCATCCATTGACATGACTCAGGCCGAGTTTGCTAACGGTATGTGATACCGCGTTAAAAGCCCGACTGCTCAGTCGGGCTGCAAAGCCTTAATCAAGAACGCCACATCCGCGCCAAGGTGCCATCACGCTCAATAAAGTGGCGCTTCAAACCACCGGCTATATGCAGGCCGATCAAGGCCACGGCGAACCAAGGTAAGTCGCCGTGCAGCTCTTCGGCGGTTTCATGTAGCCAATTGCTCGGCATGACTTTGGGCAGGGCAAACAGACCAAAAAACTCAAAGGGTTTACTGCTGGTACCAGATGCCACCAACAGATAGCCCGACAGTGGCAAGCCAATCATCAACAGATATAAGGCAATGTGCACCAACCGCGCCACTTGGTTGGGCAGGGTCTTGTCACCAATAGGCCGTGGTTTTTGGTTAATCCCGGCCCACAACAAGCGCACCCCAATCAACACCAGCAACAAGGTGCCGGTGGATTTGTGCAGGCTATACAGCAGTGGCCGCAGTGGATCATCTCGACCGAACTCGCCCATTACAAAGCCAACCAGCAACATGCCGATAATCAGTAACGCCATCAGCCAGTGCAATGCACGACTCACACTGCCGTAGGTATCTTGGGTATTACGTAGCATGCTCTTCTCCTAATGGGATGCACTGCGTAGAAGCAGTAGCGGCGATCATCGCGGGCAAAGCTTAAAAAAACCTTAAGGCTCGCCAAATGAGTCAAACCGCCTCATCCAGTTCAGGCGTAGCGGTGTTATTCAGCCAGTGAAGTCGCTTGGTCTGCGCTTCCAGGTATTTATACTGGCGCACTGGCAATGGAGACCCGCATGACGGCAATACAGATTAAATTCCCCGCATTGACCCTTAAAGCCGGCCAGCGCGCGCTGCTGCGCATTCGCCAACAGGGCCTCAAGCCTGCCGATGTGGGTATTTTACCGGGCGCCGCCGGCGGGCCAAAGGCACTGGGTATTCAGGGGCTGGATCTGGCCCTGTTTGGCGATTGGCTGCCCCGAGCACCCCGCGAGCGGGCGTTGATTGGCGCCTCGATCGGCTCTTGGCGCTTTGCCAGCGCGTGTTTACCCGATGCCGCCGCCGGGATTCGCCGCCTGGGCGAGCTCTACACCGCGCAACGCTTCGGCAAAGACGCGAGCATGGCGCAGATCAGCCATTGCTGCCGAGTGATGCTCGATGACTTGCTCGACGGCCAGGCACACGACCTATTGAACAATGCCCACTATCGTTTGCATATCATGCTGGTCAAAAGCCATGGCCTGCTGGCCGAGGATCACCGTGGCCGGCTGGGCCTCGGCTTGTCGGCGGCCATTGGCAACAACCTGCTGAGCCGCGCCCGGCTCGCCAAACACTTTGAACGGCTGATTGTGCATGACCCACGCCAAGCCCCACCGCTGCATAGCCTGCATGATTTCCCGTCGCGCTTTGCCGCTTTAAACGCCGGTAATCTAAAGCACGCGCTGCTGGCCTCTGGCTCGATTCCCATGGTGATGCAAGGCGTGCGCGATATACCCGGAGTTGGCGCCGGCACTTATCGCGATGGCGGCTTGCTCGACTACCACCTCGACCTGCCCTTCAAGGGCGATGACGTGGTGCTCTACCCGCACTTTACCGATCAGGTGATACCCGGCTGGTTCGACAAGAGTCTGCCGTGGCGGCGCGCCGATGCCGGGCGGATGCAGGATGTGCTGCTACTGGCGCCTTCGCGTGAGTATTTGGCGCGTCTGCCCCATGGCAAGCTGCCAGATCGCAGCGACTTTAAACGCTACCTGGGTGATGACGCTGGGCGTGAGCGCTATTGGCGCACCGCCATGGGCGAAAGCCAAAGGCTAGGTGATGAATTTCTGCAACTGGCAGACAATGGGCAACTCGCCGAGCGCCTGCTCGCGCTCTAAAAGACGACCTGCTAACTCGATTCTTGATCGGCGGTGCCCTTAGCGGCGCCGCGCTTGCCAAAGGTGTTGTGATGGCCCGCTTGACCCTGCAATTTCCAGAAGATCAGTACTGTTTCAACACTCTGCTGACGGTGCGGGTGACCGACATCAACGCAGCCAAGCACCTGGGCAATGACTCGATGATTTCGATGATCTCCGAGGCGCGGGCGCTGTTTTTCTTCGACTTTGGCATCACCGAAACGGCCGCCGACGGGATTGGCATTATCGTCACCGACCTGGCCACCACCTATAAAGCCGAAGCCCACGCCCGCGATCAACTGCTGTTTGAAGTGGGCGTCATGGACTTCAACCCGTACGGTGGCGATATCACCTTTCGCATCACGCGCCCCGCCGATGGCACGCTGGTAGCCATGGCAAAGTCCGGCTTTGTATTCTTCAACTACCAGTCGCTAAAGGTGATTGGCATGCCCGCGGAGTTCGCCGGCAAGTTTGCCAAGGTCAATTGGCTAGTCTGAGGCCGCAGCGCGCCCCAACTCGGAGCGCCGCCCCAGGATGCGCCCTGTTTTAGCCCGCCAAAGTCATTACAGCCCCCATTAACAGGCCCATTTGCGGTCATTAGAAAACTTGGCTCAGCTTTTGCTATTACCTAATCAAAGGTAACCAAAGGCGGTTATCCATAACGACAAAGGCGTCGCGGCATTCCTGCTCTAAGCAGGCAGTGCAGCGACGCTTTTTTGCGTTTGGCCCCAGCGATTGGGGCGGTGGACTGACCGTGATCCGGGCATCCGCTTACAACTCTCTAACCTTACTACGGCCTTGGCCGCAGGGTTGTCCGCCACAAGCGGGCGACCACCCCGGCGGATTTTGCTCAGCGTGTCCACGACCATGCTGCAGCCAAATCCTGCTGGGTCCTTTTGAGCCAATGAGGTGTTCGATGAATACAAGTTTCTGGAAAGCCGGCCACGCGCCTACGCTGTTCGCAGCTTTTCTCTATTTCGATTTAAGTTTCATGATCTGGTATGTACTGGGTCCTATGGGCGTGCAGATCGCCGAAGCACTGCAGCTCACCACCCAACAACGCAGCATGATGGTGGCCACGCCCATTTTAGCCGGCGCCGTATTACGCTTTCTGATGGGGATTTTGGCCGACCGCACCTCGCCAAAAACTGCCGGCCTAATTGGCCAGGTGATTGTCATCAGCGCCCTCTTTTGCGCCTGGCAGTTCGGCATCCACAGCTATGAACAAGCCCTGTTGCTAGGGATATTCCTCGGCTTTGCCGGCGCCTCGTTTGCCGTTTCGCTGCCCTTGGCCTCGCAGTGGTATCCGCCTGAGCACCAGGGCAAAGCCATGGGCATTGCTGGCGCCGGTAACTCCGGCACCGTGCTGGCCGCACTATTTGCCCCGGCATTGGCCACCGCATACGGCTGGAACAACGTGTTCGGCCTGGCACTTATACCGCTGATCCTGACCCTGGTAATTTTTGCCAGCGTGGCCCGCAACGCCCCTAACCGCCCACCGGTGAAGGCCATGAGCGACTACCTCAAAGCCCTCGGCGACCGTGACAGCTGGTGGTTCATGTTTTTCTACAGCGTGACCTTCGGTGGTTTCCTCGGTCTGGCCAGCACCCTGCCCGGCTACTTCCATGACCAATACGGTTTCGATCCCGTCAAAGCCGGTTACTACACCGCCGCTTGCGTCTTTGCCGGCAGCCTGATGCGCCCACTCGGTGGCGCGCTAGCTGACCGGATTGGCGGCATCCGCAGCCTGCTGGTGGTTTACACCCTGGCATCCCTGAGCATCTGCGCCGTTGGCTTTAACTTGCCGAGCGCCGCCGCAGCCCTGGCCCTGTTTGTGGTCGCCATGCTCTGCCTGGGCGCCGGTAACGGCGCAGTATTCCAGCTGGTACCACAGCGCTTTCGCAAAGAAATCGGCGTAATGACCGGCCTAATCGGCATGGCCGGCGGCATCGGTGGCTTCCTGTTGGCAGCCGGCCTCGGTGCGGTTAAGCAATCCACCGGCGACTACCAATTGGGCCTGTGGATGTTTGCCAGCCTGGGGATTCTGGCCTGGGTGGGTCTGTATGGGGTTAAGCTGCGCTGGAGAACCACTTGGGGTTCGGCGGCCGCAACCGCTGCCCGTGTCTAACCTAAGCAGCAGCTAAGTTGCCCGCGCCGGTTCTGCCGTCGCGGGCTTTTTGTTATTGGTTGTGAGAGCACTGCATGAGCCTGCAATTGAGTTTTGGCGAAGCCACTGCCACCGGCCCTCGGGCTGAGAATCAGGACGCACTGCGCATAGTCACCCCCACCGCCGCCTTAGCGGCCAGCAAGGGCAGCCTGTTTGCCCTGGCCGACGGTGTTAGCCAGTGCGCCGACGGTGGCTTGGCAGCGCGAGCCACCTTGCAGGCGCTGGCGCTGGATTATTACGCCACCCCCGAGACCTGGGCGGTGGTGCAATCGCTTGACCGCCTCTTGATCGCCCACAACCGCTGGCTGCAAGCCAACGGCGGCGGCCAACCCTTGCTCACCACCCTCACCGCTCTGGTACTGCGTGGCCGGCGTTTCACCCTGGCGCATGTGGGCGATTGCCGTGCCTATCGCTGGCACGCCGGGGTACTCGAACGCTTGACCGAGGAGCATGTTTGGGAGCAGCCGGGCATGCAGCACGTGCTCAAGCGTGCGATGGGCCTCGATCAGCATCTGGTGGTCGATTATTTAGAAGGTGAACTGCGGGTCGGGGAAAGCTTTTTGCTGGTTTGCGATGGTATCTGGGCGGTGCTGGGCGATCTTGGCGTGCAGCGGATTCTGCAAGACGAACCCGACCCCAACGCCGCCTGTCAGGCGCTGGTTTGCGCCGCCCACCTGGCCGGCAGCCAAGACAATGCCAGCGCCATGCTGGTAAGAATCGACAGCCTGCCGCAAAGCGCGCTGGCCGATACCCTGGCGCAACTGGGACACTGGCCCTTACCGCCGAAGTTGCGCGCAGGACAAAGCTTTGAAGGCTGGACAGTCGAGGGGCTAGTCGCCGAATCACGCCAATCCGTCATGTACCGCGTGCGCGACACGCAAGACCGGAACTGGCTGCTAAAAACCTTACCGGCCAACCGGCATGCCGATGAATTTGCCGGACCGGCATTACTGCAAGAAGAGTGGTTTCTTAAGCGCGTGGCCGGGCGTTACTTTCCCGAAGCCCATCCACTGCCACAACGCCAGCACCTGTATTACGTGCAACGTGAGTACAACGGTCAGACCCTTGCCGAACAGTTTCGTCAGAGCGGTCCACTGGGCCTGCCACAATGGCTTGAGCTGGCACCGCGCTTGCTGCGCGCCGTCGGCATGCTGCACCGGCGCAATATTTTGCATCGCGACATCAAGCCCGAAAACCTCCTATGGGGCGAAGATGGCGAGTTGCGCGTGCTGGACCTCGGCCTGGCCTATTGCCCAGGTCTGTCACGCGACGAAGCCCATGCCCTGCCCGGCACGCCAAGCTACATAGCCCCGGAAGGCTTTGCCGGCGCAGCCCCCAGTGCCCGCCAAGACCTTTATGCGGTCGGCGTGACGCTGTATTACCTGCTCACCGGACATTATCCATATGGAGAAATTGAAGCCTTTCAGCATCCGCGTTTCGGCACACCTACAGCCGCCAGCCGCTACCGTCCCGACCTACCTTGGTGGCTGGATGAATGCTTGAATCGAGCCGTCGCCGCCAACCCCGAGGAGCGTTTTGAAACCGCCGAAGAATGTTTACTGGTAATTGAGCGCGGCGAACGTGAAGCCATCAGCAGCCGCCCAAGGCCCTTGCTTGAACGCGAGCCATTAAAGGTTTGGCGTGGTCTGGCCCTGTTCTCGCTGCTGTTGAATTTGTTGTTGCTGATCGTGTTGATGCGCGGCTGAAATACCGCCAGCTAAAACTGGCGGCATTTCACTTCGAAGAGGGTTTGCTTAGGATTTAGAAACTGGTCTTGGAACCAACCCATTGCGGGCTGGCTCCCGTTCGCGACTAGCTTTCGATATGTACCGCGAACTTGTCTGGCAAGCTGACGACAGTTTGGAACTGACGGAAGTCTGCCCCCTCGGCATTATCGACGAACTCAAAGCGAATGCTGCCGCCTTCACGGGCCACAAAATCCTTAACCGCGTCCATGCCAACGCCACGCCCGGAAACTTCAGTCACCGACTCGGCAGTTGAGAAGCCCGCCTCGAAGATTACCTTGGCTACTTCTTCGTCGCTGCTTTGCTCGCCATTGGCCAGCATGTTCTTTTCCAGCGCGATGCGCCGAATACGCCCCAAGGCCAAACCTTTGCCATCATCACCAAGGCGCAGAGTGAACTGCCCGCCCTCGTTGCCCAGCTCAAGTTTGATATTGCCGGCGGCAGATTTACCCTTAGCCGTGCGCACCTCTGCGGTTTCCAAACCGTGGTCCATAGAGTTACGAATCAGGTGCATAAATACGTTTTTTAGTATGCCGCTGACCTGGCCACGTACTACATAGCCATGTTCTTCTATGGTAATGACTGGAGCCTCTTTACCCAGTTCAGCCGCCAGCGATGGCAAAGACTCAAACACCCCATCCAAGGTCTCGCCGATGTGCTCGGTACCCAGCAGTCGCAGTGTGCGGCGCACTGCTTTATGCGCCTCAACCAAGTCATGCATGCTCGACATATTGGCCGATTCAAGTTGCTGCAAGGTCTCGTGGATGTGCTCTTTATCCACCATCAGGTAGCGCTCGACACTGCCACGCCGACCAGGCCCTTTACGGCCCAAGGTAACCTCGTTGATCTTCTCGTACTTGGCCAACAAATCAGCGACTGACTGCAGCTGCTCAAGCAAGGCGGCCTGGTTCCATTCAAGCTCTGGGTTTTGCCGAAGGTCGTCGTAGGTCTGCTCCGCCTCATGCACCACGTTGGTGAGATGCTGCAGCGCATAGGTCCGCGCATTGCCTTTGATGGTGTGCATGTTGCGGAACAACTGGGAAATAACATCGGTTTTCAGCGTGTCGGTGCTCTTGATAAGCGCCTGATTCTCTTCGACAAACTGGGTGGAGCCGGAGATGAATTCGTGAAACTTCTCTTGATTGACCGCCAGAATCTCACCAATGATTTCCAGCTCGCGCTTCTGCTCACCAGCCTCGGCCGCCAATTTGCGCAGCTCGGTGACATCCCGCACGCAGAGCATCAAGCTGACGATCATCTCGTTGTCATCGGTGATCGCCGACCAACTCAGCTCAAGGCTTTTAACTCGACCATCGGCCATGGTCTTCTCGAACTCAGTGACCATCAGATGCGAGTTGAACTCGAAGTTCATGATGTCTTCGCCGATGCAGGCGCCGCCAACGGCCTCAACCTGCGAGAGCGTATCGGCGCCCAGATTGGAGTTAGCGAACAGCAAGTCCATCACTTCGCGACCCGCGATCTGCTTGGTTTCGAGGATGGTTTCCAGATAGGCCGAATATTCGGAGTGGATCAAGCCACCATCAATGATGGTGAGAATCCCCTGCGGCATGTTCTGCAGCATGGTTTGAATATCATTGGTTTTTTGCCGTAGCTGAGCTGAACTGGCCTCAATCTTGGCGATCATGCCGTTAAAGGCCACGATGGTGACGCCAATTTCGTCGTGGGTTTGCACCTCTACACGGCGACTAAAGTCGTCGTTTTTCTCAATATCACCAATCGCCTCAATCATTCGGGTGAGGGGTTTATGGATAGAGCGAGACATCAAAATGCCGAACAACAGCGAGAAGAAAATAATCCCCGCCGCCAGACCAATCATTTGTTTCTTCGACTGTTCAACAGTTGCAATCGCATCATTGGAAGCTTTTACGCTGGCCTCGCTCAAGTAGCGATACAGACCCGAGACGCCATCGGTCATGTATGTTTCGCCGGTTTTAATATCGCGCAGAAAACCTTCGTACTGAAACATTAATTTTTCATGGGTTGCCTTATCGTGGCGTACGGACAGTTCGACGAGTGGCGCGTCGAGTTTTTTGTCAGCTTTTTCCCAGAGTTTTGAACTATCGACCAAGGACGCCCAGAGCTGCTGTTCCTCTTCATCTTTGGGTAGTTTTTCGTAGCGTGCCCAAGCTTCTTTCAGATCCAGCAGAACGTCGTCTCGGTCGGCTTTAAGGCCCTCGAACAAACGGTACTCGCCAGAAACGTCCTTATATTCCAAAACCGCTTTGTTGATGCCGCCGAGCTTGAGCAGCGATCCCTGCATTTGACCTACGTTAAGAGCCGCCTGCAGCTTGGTTTCGCCCAGGTAGGTGATGGTGGTCAGGGCGCGGTTCATACCGATGATGCCTAGCGCACACATAAACGCCAGCCCAAGCGATGAAAGCGCCAAGGTAAGGCGCAGCTTGGTTTTTATTTGAATGCCTTTTTTATTATCCGACGCGGTATTGGAGCTCATAGTGCCTCACTTATTGTTTTGCGTGTTTAACCGTGAGCGTCATCGGCGAGCGCTTTTAGCGGCCTGCGGATGACGCTGCGGCCAAGGTTAAACGGCCAGCTTTTTGAACGTGGCGATCACGGCAGCGCCGCTAAAGGGTTTAACAATCCAGCCTTTGATGCCGGCAGCTTTACCGCGCTCTTTCATGCTTGGGCTGTTTTCAGTGGTCAGCATGATGATGTTGACCGTGGTGTTGCGTAGCTCCCCACGAATTTTCTCAGCCATGGTCAGGCCGTCCATGTTTGGCATGTTGACGTCGGAAACCACTAATTTAATCGCGGGATCAGCCCGCAATTTGTCCAGGCCGTCCTTGCCGTCTACCGCCGAAGTGACTGTAAGACCGTTCGCTTTGAGGAAGTCGCACACTTCGTTGCGCACAGTGCTTGAATCGTCGACTACCAATATTTGAGCCATTTAGGAGTTCCTTGCTTACTGATGAAGTGTTTAGTTGAGTTACAGCAGGTCAAAACATTTCCAGTTCACCGGAGTCGACAAGCGCCTCCACCGACGGATTTTCGGAGAACTGATCGGGCGACCACGACAAGTTAAACACGAAGCGTTGGAACACCGAAACTGGCACAGCTTGCGGATCGTCGAGCGGTACCAGATTGTATTTGAGGCAGAGTTGAGGATCGACGGAGCCAAAGGAAATGTAGCGGCGCTGGTGATTAATAATGATTGGCACTTGCGTCTGAGTCAGCCCGCTCATGTCGTCGCGAAAGCCCACATAGCGATTTTTAAACGAACCCCAAACGAGGTTGGTCGCCTCCCCCAGTACGCTATTAAGGTCGCGAAAGGTCAGCGGCTCAGCATCCGCTCCGGCGGCATGCCGCAGCAGGTCAAGCATCCGTTCCTCTTCGGTCTGCAGCATCATGTAGCCGCGGCACCAGTTACTTTCGATGGCAATCATGCTGAACACTTCGCCATAGATAATCTGATCTTTAACCAGATAGGGTGCCTCAACCTCCACTGCGCAGGTTTTAAACAGCGTTTGCAGCGAACTGAGGGTCATTTCGGTGATACCGCGCACTAAATCAGTGGGGTAAACGCGGCTAAAGATCGACGACTCAAGGACCGACTTAAAATGTTCCAGCGCAGATAAGTTGAACACTGCGCAGAACATACTGGTATCCGAGCTATTCAGATCGGCCAGACCCGCATCACCATCGCGGCGCAAGAAAATCGGCAGCTCCGGACGCGCGGCATGAATAGCATGTGCCAGCGTCAGGCCCTGGGCCTGACCACCGTAGTTCTCATACAGCAGGATGCCGCCCAAATCGACATTTGAGCGCAAGATGGCCATTACCCCGCCCTGGCTACCCAGGTTGGGCTTAATCCCCAGCAACCGGCTGTCTTCACAAAGCTGTTTGATTTGCTCGAAGTGCTCAGCTGCATCGTCCAGTACCAGGACTTTGCTCATCACCAATGTTGCGTCAGTCATGTTTGCCCCTTTTTCTTATAAAAATATCGGCCAGCACAGTCACAAAATTCCGTTTTCAGAACAGCTCCAACTCGCCTGCGGACTCCTCCTCAGCTTCATAGGTGTCGATCCGAAAATCCAGCGAAGTATCCGCGCTAGCGCACAAACAGTAGGTAAGAGTGAAGCGCATTGAATCGTTTATCGCCACTTCGTAGCGCTGCAAATACTCCGGTTCAAGGGCCGCTGCATAGTTGGCACAAGAGCTTTCGAGCATATAGGGCGTCGACATGCCAATGTGCGGAAAGGGCACGCCAAGGCCACGATTGACCGCCCCACAGACCATATTGACCAGCTCCGCATAGGCATCGCTTAAGGCCTGCGCGTCCAGATCAGGGGTCTGGCTTCTGGTCATGCGCACCATATGCTCATTGGTTGGCGCATCATCATTGAACTGAAACAGCGTCACTATCCGAAACAGATAGGTAGAAATGGTCAGAACCACCAATTGTTGATTAGTGGTTGACGGCACGTCTTTATCCGCCGGCAATTTGCTCAGGACACAGGTGTCTCCCTCGCCACTGACACTGTTGGCCCGCACGGCCCTTTCAAATAGCCACTCGATACCCGTTTTAGCGCTTTGACTGATCATGACTGTCAGCCCCTCCCGCCCAGCGCGTCGCGGATTTTGTCATTCGCCGCGCGCAAGCCAAACACTGCGGTTTGAATCATTTTGCCGCTGGCTTGCAGGTCTTGGAAGGTCGTGGTGGTGACCAGGTCGTTTTTATCGAGGTTCTCGCGGTAATCGCGCGAGAGCTTTTCCGAAGTAATGGCCAGATCACGCACGCCATCCGCCACCACCGCAAAGCCGCGGCCTTGCTCGCCGGCGCGAGCGGCTTCAATCGAGGCATTCAGCGCCAGCATCACTACCTGCTTAACGATGACCGCGAACTCGGCGTTTTTGCTCTTCATGACTTTGTTGTTGACCAGAATCGCTTCCATCTCTTCATGCCAGCGTTCAATGGTTTTTACCATGGCCAGCAACCCGGTGATTTCACCGCGCAAGCGCTCATTCTCAGCACCCAGGGTGGTTCTAATCTGCGCCATCTCCGACTCGCAATGGCGCAGCGACTGCTCCAGGCCGCTCTCACGATCGGCGCCGCAATGACGCTGGCTATCCAACTCGCCCTGTACTCGCTCCAGCTCTTTTTCGACTTTTTGTCGTGCACTGAGCGCCTCTTTAGCCTGGCTCTCTTGCTGGGCACTTACCTCGGCGGCGGACATGCGCCGTGAAAGCTCGGCAATGCTGGCGTCCTTAACGCTGAGTTGCTCCTGATTGTGTTTATCGCGCGACGCCGCACTCAATGAAACAAAGAACGCCCCTGCACCCGCGCCGATGACAAACAGCACAACCCAAATCAATGAGAACCCCATCTTCTATCCCCTCAGAACTTTAAACACCTCGGCACACAGTTATCCGAGCGTATGGAGCAAAAGCGCGAAACGCCAACCTGCAGAGCGAAAACAACCATCAGCACCTTCAACTTGCGCCTATGTGCTTGTTCTCATAGAGCTTATCGGTATCAAAGGGTAAAGCATTAGTCAAAAGCATAGTTCCTTTAAAAGTTTTGCCCGTCAAACCAACCACGCCCCAGCATGGTGCGCGCACCAGAACGGCGCAGCCTGCTTTAAACAAGTGCGCAAACAGCCCCAGATCGATCATCAAAGTGACTGAAAGCCCCATAAAATCTGGCTCGGCTTAAGTTGGCACAACCCCTGCAATGACCCAAACGATAATTTAATAAAGCGCAGCCATCAACGAAGACGGTTGCACTTCCCGAGAGAACGGGACTTGGACAAAGGCGTCCTCGCTAGGCAACTAGCGGGGCGCCTTTTTTTTTCAATTCCTGGCCGCAGATGCGTGGAGAGAAGCCTTGAACAAACTCAAGTTAGTAATGATCGGTAACGGCATGGCCGGGGTTCGCACCCTCGAAGAGCTGCTCAAGCTCGCCCCCGAACTCTACGACATTACCGTCTTCGGGGCCGAACCGCACCCCAACTACAACCGCATCTTGCTGTCACCGGTTTTGGCCGGCGAGCAAACGTTTGAAGAAATCGTGCTCAACGATTTGAGCTGGTACGCCGACAACAACATCCGCCTGATGCTCAATCGCAAAGTAGTGGCGATCGACCGCAAGAACCGCATCGTTACCGCCGAAGATGGCAGCACCGCCGAGTACGATCGCCTGCTGATCGCCACCGGTTCCAACCCCTTTATCCTACCGATACCGGGCAATACACTGCACGGCGTAATTGGCTATCGCGACATCGCCGACACTCAAATGATGATCGACACCGCCAAGACCCACAGTCACGCGGTGGTCATCGGCGGCGGTCTGCTCGGCCTGGAAGCGGCCAACGGTCTCAAGCTGCGCGGCATGGACGTGACTGTGGTGCACCTGGCCGACTGGCTGATGGAGCGTCAGCTGGACAAAACCGCCGGCAAGCTGCTGCAAACCGCACTGCAAGAGCGCGGCATTCACTTTCGCACCAACGAACAAACCGAAGCCCTAATGGACAACGGCGAAGGCCGGGTCTGCGCGGTTAAATTTAAAAGCGGTGACGTTATCCCTGCCGACCTGGTAGTGATGGCTGCGGGCATTAAGCCCAACACCGAACTGGCCGAAAAATCGGGGATTCCCTGCAATCGCGGGATTCTGGTCAACGACACCATGCAAACCTATGACCCACGGGTTTATTCGATTGGCGAGTGCGCCAATCACCGTGGCACCGCCTACGGCTTGGTGGCACCGCTGTTCGATCAGGCCAAGGTTTGCGCCAACCACTTGGCGCAACTCGGCTTTGCCCGCTATCAGGGCTCGGTAACTTCAACCAAGCTGAAAGTAACCGGCATCGATCTGTTCTCCGCCGGCGAGTTTATGGGCGCCGAAGGCACAGAAACCATCACCCTGTCTGACCCCATCGGCGGCGTGTACAAAAAGTTGGTGATCAAGGACGACATCTTGGTCGGTGCCTGCCTGTACGGCGACACCGCCGACGGCGGCTGGTATTTCCGCCAAGTTAAAGAAAACGCCAACATCAGCCAGATTCGCGATCACCTAATGTTCGGTGAACAGGCGCTCGGCGACGCCGGCCACCAAGGCCAGAACAGCGCCGCGAGCATGCCCGACAGCATGGAAGTCTGCGGTTGCAACGGCGTGTGCAAAGGCACCATCGTTAAAGCTATTCAAGAGAACGGCCTGTTCAGCGTTGATGAGGTTAAAAAGCACACTAAGGCTGCCAGCTCATGCGGCTCTTGCGCAGGCCTGGTTGAACAAATTCTGATCAGCACCGTCGGTGGCGCTGCCGATGTTAAGCCGAAAAGCGAAAAAGCCATCTGCGGTTGCAGCGAACTGAATCACGGCCAGATTCGCAAACTGATCAGCGCCAAGCACCTGATCAGCATGCCTCAAGCCATGAGCGAAATGGGCTGGAGCACGCCCAACGGCTGTAGCACGTGCCGCCCGGCACTGAACTACTACTTGCTCTCCACCTGGCCAGGCGAAGCTAAAGATGATCCGCAATCGCGCCTGATCAACGAGCGCGTGCACGCCAACATCCAAAAGGACGGCACCTACTCGGTGGTACCGCGCATGTGCGGCGGGGTCACCAACTCATCGGAACTGCGCCGTATCGCCGACGTGGCCGACAAGTACAACGTGCCGATGGTCAAGGTCACCGGCGGTCAGCGGATCGACTTGCTCGGGATCAAAAAGGACGACCTGCCGGGCGTTTGGAAAGACCTCGGCATGGCCTCCGGCTACGCCTACGGCAAGTCCATTCGCACCGTTAAGACCTGCGTCGGCAGCGAGTTCTGCCGCTTCGGCACACAAAACTCAACACAAATGGGCATCGACCTAGAGCAGGCGCTGTCATACATGTGGTCGCCGCACAAAGTTAAATTGGCGGTCTCCGGTTGCCCGCGTAACTGCGCCGAATCGGGGATTAAAGACGTCGGCATCATCGGCGTTGAGTCTGGCTGGGAGCTGTATATCGGTGGCAACGGCGGGATCAAGACCGAGGCCGGCGAGTTCTTCGTCAAAGTCAAGACTGCCGAAGAGGTCATGGAGTACAGCCTGGCCTTCCTCCAGCTGTATCGCGTAGAAGCCTTCTACCTGGAGCGCATCGTGCACTACCTGCAACGTGTCGGCATGGACCACATCAAGAAGGCGGTGCTTGAGGATGAGACGAACCGCAAGGCGCTGCACGCTAACTTGCTGTTCTCGCTGTCCTTCTTGCAGGATCCGTGGCAGGAGCAGCTGTCGAAGCCGCAACTGAGCAAAGAATTTGAGCGCATTGCCGTCGTACACGTTGAAGGAGAGCACGCATGAACTGGCTGAATATTTGCGCACTGGAAGAGATCAACGTGCTCGGTTCGCGCATCGTCGACGGCCCGAAAGGCGATATCGCGATCTTTCGCACCTCCAACGATGAAGTCTTCGCCCTCGACGACCGCTGCCCACACAAAGGCGGTCCGCTGTCCCAAGGCTTGATTTATGGCAAGCGCGTGGCCTGCCCACTGCACAACTGGCAGATCGACCTGGAAAGCGGCGAAGCTCTGACACCGGACGTGGGCTGCGCCCACAAATATCCGGTAAAGCTGGAAAACGGTCGGGTTTACCTGCAGCTAAAAACCGTCACCGAGTGCGCCTGAAGTAAGGCACCGCGTCAGCGGTGCTGCTCTCGGGCTGCGCCTTACGCAGCCCCCTTCGACAGGAAACAGAGCCATGTCAGCGAAGATTCAAACCAGCACTGCAGCCACGCAAACCACCCGCTCCATTTGCTGTTACTGCGGCGTGGGTTGCGGTGTGCTGATCGAACATGACGGCGAGACCATCCTCAACGTCAAAGGCGACCCCGAGCACCCGGCCAACTTTGGCAAGCTGTGCAGCAAAGGCTCAAGCCTGCATTTGACTGGCGACCTCAGCGCCCGCGCCCTGTATCCAGAATTACGCTTGGGCAAACAACTGGCGCGCAGCCGCACCGACTGGGACAGTGCACTGGATCACGCCGCCCATCAATTTGCCGCCACCATCGCCGAGCACGGCCCCGACAGCGTGGCTTTTTATGTCTCAGGTCAATTGCTCACCGAGGACTACTACGCCTTCAACAAATTGGCGCGCGCCTTGGTCGGCACCAACAATATCGACAGCAATTCGCGGTTATGCATGTCCTCAGCGGTAACCGGCTACACCCGCAGCCTCGGTGCCGACGCGCCGCCGTGCAGCTATGAAGACATCGAGCAAAGCGACTGCGTGATGATTGTCGGCAGCAACATGGCCTACGCCCATCCGGTGCTGTTTCGCCGCCTGGAAGAAGCCAAAGCCAAGCGCCCACAGATGCAAATTATCGTGATCGATCCGCGGCGCACCGACACCTGCGAGCTAGCCGATCTGCATTTGGCCATTCAGCCCGGCACCGATGTCGCGCTGTTTCACGGCATCCTGCACATTCTGATGTGGGAAGGATGGCTCGATAGGAAATTTATCGACCAGCACACCGAAGGCTTCGATGCGCTGAAAACCTTGGTGCGTGACTTCACCCCGCAGATGGTGGCCGAGTTGTGCGGCATTAACGTCGTCGACCTGCAAACCTGCGCCCATTGGATTGGCACCACGCCAAGCTTCTTGTCGCTGTGGTGCATGGGCCTCAATCAGTCGAGTGCTGGCAGCGCCAAGAACAGTGCGCTGATCAACCTGCACTTGGCCACCGGACAAATTGGCCGCATCGGCGCAGGGCCGTTCTCCCTTACCGGCCAACCCAACGCCATGGGTGGCCGCGAAACCGGCAGCATGGCCAATCTGTTGCCCGGCCACCGGCTAGTCAGCAATGCCGAACACCGCGAGGAAATTGCCAACTATTGGGGTGTCGAGCAATTACCCGAGAATACCGGCTTAACTGCGGTAGAACTGTTTGACGCGGTCGGCGATGGACGCATCAAAGCGCTGTGGATTGCCTGCACCAATCCCGCGCAATCCATGCCGGACCAGAACAAAATCCATCAAGCCCTCGCGCTCTGCCCCTTTGTGGTGGTGCAAGAGGCTTTTAGCAGCACTGAAACCTGTCACTACGCCGACTTGTTATTGCCAGCCAGCAGCTGGGGCGAGAAAGAAGGCACGCTGACCAACTCAGAACGGCGCATCAGCCATGTACGCCCGGCCATCTCACCACCTGGTCAAGCCCGTGCCGATTGGTCGATTACCCTCGATTTTGCTCGCCGCTTAGAACAACGGTTGCGCCCTGCTCTGCCCAGCCTGTTTGCCTTCGACGGCCCGCAAGCGCTATTTGATGAATACAAAGGCCTGACCGCCCAACGCGACTTGGATATATCGGGTCTGAGCTACAGCATTCTGGATCAGCAAGGCCCGCAACAATGGCCGTTCCGCGCCGACCTGCAAAGCGGCACCCCCCGCCTGTATGCCGATGCACAGTTTCCAACCGCCTCCGGTCGCGCCCAGTTTGTTGCTGATCCTTATCGGGCACCGGCGGAAAAACGCGATGCGCGCTTCACCCTCAGCCTGAACACAGGGCGCTTGCGCGATCAGTGGCACGGCATGAGCCGCACCGGCACTGCGGCGCGCTTGTTTGGCCATGTGGAAGAAGCCCTACTGAGCCTGCACCCCGATGAAATGCGCCGGCGGCGCCTGCTCGATGGTCAACTGGTCAGCGTTAAGAGTCGGCGTGGCAGCTTGGTCCTGCCGGTGCAGAGCGATGACAGTGTGCGCTCCGGCCACGCCTATCTGCCGATGCACTGGGGCGATCGCTTCCTCAAAGGGCTGGGCACTAATGTGCTGACCTCACCGGCCTTTGATCCGCTGTCCAAGCAACCCGAACTCAAACACGCCAGCGTCGAAGTCAGCAAAGTTGATCTGCCTTGGCAGCTGTTTGCCCTGGTGGAAGGCGATGTACAAAACCGCCTCAGCGCCCTGCGCCCACTGCTGGAAGGCTTTGCCTACGCCAGCCTGGGTTTGGCCGGACGCGAACGTCCGGCGCTGCTAATTCGCGCAGCCGCAACCAGCGCACCGGACAGCCAACTACTGGCGCAAATCGACCAACTGCTCGGTTTGGATGAAGGCCCGATCATGGCCTACGACGACCCACGCAAAGCCGTCGGCAAGCGCGTGCGTATAGAAGAGGGTCGTATTACCGCTATCCGTCTGGCCGGCGAAACTGCCGCCCGTGACTGGCTCAAAAGCTTGTGGAGCGAAGGACGCGCCGATGAAGAACTGCGCCGCTGGTTGTTAGCGCCACTCAGTACACCACCCGGCAACGGCGGCGCCAGCACCGGCAGCAAGACCCTGTGTAGCTGTATGAATGTCAGCAGCGCCGCCATTTGCGCCGGCATTGATCGCGGTCTCGACCTTAACGGCCTCAAGCAAGAACTAGGCTGCGGCAGCCAGTGCGGCTCCTGCGTACCCGAAATCAAACGTCTGCTGGCGACCCCGCTCGCTCAGGCCTCTGCATAGCTATGAGAGTATCGAAATGAACGGAAAAGTCTGGTTAGTTGGCGCAGGTCCCGGTGACCCTGAGTTATTGACACTCAAAGCCGTGCGCGCACTGCAGCAAGCGCAAATCGTGATGATCGATGATTTGGTCAATCCCGCCGTGCTTGAGCACTGCCCCACTGCCCGGGTCATCTCGGTCGGCAAACGCGGCGGCTGTCGCTCCACCCCGCAAGCCTTTATTCACCGCCTGATGCTGCGCTATTCGCGCCAAGGCAAGTGCGTGGTGCGCCTGAAAGGTGGCGACCCCTGTATCTTCGGCCGCGGTAGCGAAGAAGCCGACTGGCTGCAAGAGTTCGGCATCGAAGTGGAAATGGTTAACGGCATTACCGCAGGCCTGGCCGGTGCGACCAACTGCGGCATTCCGCTAACGCTGCGCGGCGTCAGCCGGGGGGTCACGCTGGTCACCGCCCACACCCAAGATGACAGCAGCCTGAACTGGGCCGCACTGGCACAAGGCGGCACAACTCTGGTGGTTTACATGGGTGTGGCCAAGCTCAGCGAAATCCAGGACAGCCTGCTGGCCGGCGGCATGCGCAACGACATGCCGGTGGCCATGATCGAAAATGCCTCACTGCCCAGCCAACGCGAATGCCGCAGCAGCCTTGCGCAGATGCAACTGGATGCCCACGACTTTCAGCTGAAAAGCCCAGCAATCCTGGTTATCGGCGAGGTTGCCGCCAGCAGCCAAGCCATCACTCTGGCCCACACGGCCTAACCGCTTCGCTCCTGCGAAGAGGTACTTTGCCCGGCTACGCCGGGCTTTTTTATAGCCTGCCATCCCTGACGGCTACCCTACGGGCCGTCGCTACGCGACGTTAAAAACTTCTCCCAGAAGTTTTTTGCAGGCAAAGAAAAGCCCGACCTGAGCCGGGCTTTTCTTTGCTGCTGACTCAGATCACTGAGTCGGCATTACTACACAGTATTACTGTGCAGCTTCAACACCAGCTTCTACGCGACGGTTAACAGCGCGGCCAGCTTCAGTTGCGTTATCAGCAACTGGCTTGGCTTCACCGTAACCAACAGCGTTAACACGGTCGCCAGCTACACCGTACTGGTTAACCAGTACAGCGCGAACGGCGTTAGCACGACGAGTCGACAGACCTTGGTTGTAAGCGTCGGTACCAACGGAGTCAGTGTGACCTTCAACAGTGGTGGTGGTTTTTGGATACTGTTGCATGAAGTCAGCCAGGCTCTTGATATCGCCATAGCTGTCTTGCTTAACAACGGCCTTGTCGAAGTCAAACTTAACGTCCAACTCAACGCGCACAGCTTCAGCAACCACTACGCAACCGGTCGAATCGACAGTGGCGTTAGCTTCGGTGCCTGGGCACTTGTCGTCAGCATCACAAACGCCATCGCTGTCGCTGTCGGTGCAAACTTCAGCAACCGGGGCAACTGGAGCAGCAGGCTTAGTGCCGCCGCCGAAGTTAACGCCCAGACCGAGGCCAGCCATGTATTCGCTGTTGCCAGCGTCGATGTTGTACATGCCATCCAAGCTAGCCTTGGCGAACACGTTTTCGGTGAAGTAGTACTTCACGCCAGTACCGATGTTAGCGAAGGTGCTGCGATCGCGACCGCCACGTTCATCCTGGCCAATGCTCTGATGAGCAAAGCCAGCCGAAACGTATGGACGCAGACCAACACCTGGGGTGCCGAAGTTATAAACGGCGTCAAGGGAGCTCAGGCTGCCCTTGATGTTTTTGCCGCTGTCTTCGCCACGAATATCGTGATACTCACCGTAGGACAGAGCCAACTCAACGTCGTCAGTCAGGTAGTAGCCGAGCGAGCCGCCAAGCAAGTTACCGTGGTTGCCGATATCGCGGCTGCTGTCAGGCGCGTAGTACTTAGCGAAAGCTTCAGCTTCAACAGCGCCTTGGCCTTGGGCCATAGCGTTGATCGAAGTTGCAGCAACCAGACTGGCAATGACTGCGCCTAGAGTATTTTTCAGCTTCATCCGTAAATTCCTATCGTGGTGAAATTGTTCAAAATTGCAGCTGTACGACAATCATGTACAACTTAGCGGCGGACTTTAACACAGCAAAGCTCGATATAAATGAACTTTTTACCTAACTATTCGTCGGTTGCATCAGCAAATTTCTCACGCAAGCGATCCAGTGCTCTTTTGTAACGCATTTTTGTGGCGCTCAGGCCCATGTGCATGATGTCGGCAATCTCTTGAAACTCCAGCTCTGCGACAAAACGTAGCACTAGAATCTCACGGTCAATCGGATTGACATGCACCAGCCAACGATCAAGCCCGGCGCGGTCTTCGACCTTAACAGGCTTCTCTTCTATGGCCTCTTCCAGCGGATCAAGGCTTAAGGCATCCAACAAGCGCCTTTTGCGGCGCTCTTTGCGGTATTGGGTAATACACTCGTTATACGTGATGCTATATAGCCATGTTTTAAACTTGGACTTGCCCTCAAAGTTCTTTAAACCATACAAAACCTTAAGCATGACCTCTTGGCAAACATCATCGGCATCACGCTCGCTACCCAAATAACGGGCGCAGACATTGAACAAGGTGCGCTGGTAACGGCGCATCAATTCTTCATAGGCACGGGTGATGTGCAGTAACTCGACATTCGCCCGCGCTACCAACTCCTCATCAGAGAGTTCGCGGGGATCGTAACGCGAGGATAGCGCTTGAGTTTTATTCAAAACGAAGTGGGCCGACAGTCAGGTCAAAACCGCCACAACCCATACCCTAAATGACTGGATTAGCGACATACATTAGCAGGGTTTAGCGTATTAGCGACTGCTGACACGCTGCTCGAGCAGTACCCGATTGGCAAGCGAAACCAGCTCACCAGCGTCGGTCAGCACGATGGTTTTCACCGTACCGATCTCTTCAATCTGCCCTTCGACCTCACCCACCTGAATTTGTTGCCCTACTTCATACAGCTCACGAACATAAATGCCGGCCAGAATCTGCCCGGCAATCTGCCGGCTGCCCAGGCCTAACGCCAGCGCCACAGCCGAACCAACCGAAATCAGCACAATGGCAATCACGTTGTTGAGCAACTCGGTTTTCACCTCTAGCTGCCCAATCGCCACCGAAAGACTGATGACAATAATCAGCCACTGAGCAATCCGCGCCAAGCCATTGGCATACTCAAGCCCAACACCTTCGGCAGCGCCGCGCACCAACCCACTGAGCAGCTGCGCCGCCAAG
>JAIERD010000487.1 GCA_019747155.1 Pseudomonadaceae bacterium | reverse complement strand
GGACGGCATTCGCTGTGTGCTGGATGAATTGCAGAGCGTGGCGGCGGATCAACAATGGGAGCTGCTGCTGAATGCCTTGTCGGAGCAGAGCAATATCCGCCAACTGCCGCTGAAGACCTTGCTGGTGCAGCTGGAACTGAAGGGCATCATCGCCCCGCGCTATGCCTACTTTGCTGAATATAAGTTCAAGTACGTGCTCGAACCCGAGGCGTTGCTGGCGCAGTTCAGTGGCGAGCGCCGGCAGTTTGTCGAGGCTTTGGTTGAGAGTTCAAGCCGGGCGCGAACCTGGTGTACGGTGGATTTCGACGCCCTCTACCAAACCCATCAGGCCGAGCGCAGTCGTGTGGTCAAGGCGCTGGATTACTTCCAGGAAAAAGGCTGGATCGAGCTGGAAAGCAAGCAGATGACCGAGGTCTACGCGCTGCTGCAACCGGACTTCGACCCAGTGGCGCTGAGCCTGGAGTTGCATGGTTATTTTCAAGGCAAAGAAGCCAGTGAAATCGCTCGGATTCACGCCATGCTGGCGTTGTTTGCCAGTCAGCAATGCCTGAGTCAGCGTCTGGCGGCCTATTTTGGCGACACGCAAGCGCCGCTGCAGTGTGGGCATTGTTCGGTGTGTGCTGGCCGGGTCGCGCACCTGCCAGAGCCGCCAACGCTACCGGCCTTGGCCGGGCTAAATCTTGCGCAACTGTGCGGCGAGTTCGAGCAACGCCATCAAGCGCTCAAGGGCCAGCCGGCCAGCGCCGAATGCCTGACGCGCTTTCTCTGCGGTATCAGCGTGCCGCTGTTTACCAAGCTCAAAGCGCGCGGCATTCATGGCTTTGCCGCGCTGGAGAATTATCCTTACGCCGCCGTTCGACAGTGGGCGCAGCAGCAACTCGCGGGGCAATAACTTTATCGGTTGCCTCCCTGTAGGAGCGGATTTATCCGCGATTGGCCGGTGCAGACAGCACCGGCATCAAGGCTAATGCCCTCTCGCGAAAGGGTTCCTCGCAACACATAACGAACGCAGAGCCATAAAAAAACCGCCCGTAGGCGGTTGTTTGTGCGTGTCTGCGTGGTGCAGTTCAGCACTGCTATCAAGGTGTAACTCCGGTTTGCCCGGTTGTACGTCTGCGGGTGGCCATTGCAGGCCGTTGTTATCTGTAATGTTGGTCAATCCGCTACCGGTGATGTCATCACGCACATGCAGTGCGGTTTGCTCAGATCCAGATGCGCTTTCAACCTCACTTTTGCTGATTTGTCATGTAAACGTTGATTGGCTTTGCTGGTCGTTCGCACTGCATTACTGAGCGACAAACGCGCGGCTTTTGGTCTGACCTTGTACGCAGCCGACTTGTAGCTGGTTGACTCGATCACTGGCGCGACCGACGACGTGGCTTGCCTGTTCCGGTTTCACCGGGGGTTCAGGTGCCTGTGTCGCTTGTCCTGCTTTGAATGATCTGCGTCGAGAGCGGCAAGCTGCTGTTGAATCTGGCTATCTGCATACGCGTCCTCTTCTGTCGTGTTCATGGTTCGATACTAAAACGAATCTGAGGAGGCGGGTTATACGGATTGGCGATAGCCGCAACAGGCTTAGACGGAACGTTTAGGGGCAACGAAAAAGCCCGGCGCAATGGCCGGGCTTGGTCGCGTATAGCTTAACAATTAATCGTCGTCGTGGTGTTTCTTGTGGTGCTTCTTTTTATGGCCGTTGTGATAGCCATTGTCGTGGTCATCATCGTCGCGATAGCGCGAACCGCCGGAGTGCCCATCGTCGCCGCCGCCATAGGCGTTGCCGAGGGCGCCGCCCGCTGCGCCGCCCACGCCGGCGCCGATCAGGCCGCCGTTGCTGCCGCCCACCTTGTTGCCAATCACTTGCCCACCGGCGGCGCCGAGGCCGCCACCAATCGCGGCTTCAGTGCGGTTGTTTTTGTTCGCGCCAACTGCGCTACCGGCCGCGCCACCGACACCGGCACCGATGGTGGCGCCGGTGCTGCCACCAATCTGTTCGCCGACCACGGTACCCAGTACGCCACCGAGGGCGCCGCCGACTGCGGTTTCGGTATTGCTACCGGCCAATGCCAGGCCTGCGGACAGGGTAAGAGGGAGAAGAAACACTGCTGCGAACTTCATGATATTGCGCTCGTGGGTGGATATGCCACGCATGCTGGGCGGCTGTTTGCCAGTTAGCAAATCCTTTCGTCGGGACTGGGCGCAAGGTCACGGCCTGCGCGGTTGCGGGGTTACGGCGGGGGTTAGACGGGAACTCGGCGGGGCGATTGTTGTCCAGTTTTAGTGGCTTAACCATAGGCTTGTGTCGGTCGGCGCCATGCCCGCCGGGTTGGGATAATTGAGCAGTATCAAGGTGCGTTTTTGCAGCTGCGCCTGTTCGGCGATTTTGCCGTAGTGACGCAAAAACAACGCCCGCAAACTGCCATCGGCTTGCACCTGGGCTAGGCCATCGGCAAAGCGCTGTTTGAGCTGCGGGTTGCGTTTGTTGAAGGTGTAATACACCGGCAATTCATAAACCAAGGCCAGATGCGGCTCCACGATTAAATCGGGAAATTCCTCGGCATGGGCATCCAGCTCGCGCCACGCCTCATTCAAGCCACGGTGGTAATAGTCGAAACGGTGCTTGTTAAGCATCGCCAGCAAATTAGCTGGGTTGGCCACTCCCACCACCGGCAACTGGTTGCGGGCGAACAGGACGAAATCGCTCCATTGGCTACCAAAGCCGCCGGTCAGTTGGCGCAGGTCGGCAAGATTCTTGACCTGAGCAAAGCGCTCGGCATCGGCTTTGTGAATAAGTAACACGCGATAGCCGAGCATGCCGGCGTGTAGGTCGTAGGGCAGCATCGCAAAGTCGCGCAAGCGCTGATCGGTGGGCGGCACGAAGGCCAGATCAACCAAGCCGTCGCGCAGCATCATCAGGCAGCGCTCTTGGGCGGGGTCGGCTTGGCTGCTGGGAGCGATGCTCAGCTCACCATAACGCTCGGCGGTGCGGGCCAAAATCAGCTTGGTCAGCTCTAGGCGGTAGGCGTATTTGTCCGCCGCATGTTGGCAGAGTTGCAGCTCGGCGGCGTGAGTCGGCAGCGCAGTAAACAGCCCGGCCAACAGCGCCGGCAGCAATAATCGAAGACCGCGCATTCCTTTGAACTCTATCCGCCGAGCTGGGAAGTATAGCCGTGCGCTTGCTGCGCCGTCATTGCGCTGGGCTAAACAATCCGCGCGCTGGTCTGGCTGGCACGCAGGCGGATGGCGACAAACTTTGCGGTCGGCGTATGGCTGCCGACGCCAACGCTGTCGAGCGGCACCAGTGGATTGGTCTCCGGGTAATAGGCGGCCGCTTGGCCTTGGGGCGTATCGAAAGCCAGCAGGGTGAAGTTATTCACCCGGCGTTCATGGCCATCGTCCCACAGGGAGAAAATATCGACCTTTTGCCCCGCCACAAAGCCCAGGCGGCGGATGTCCTCGGCATTCACCAAGACCACGTCGCGCTGGCCCTTAACCCCCCGGTAGCGGTCATCGAGGCCGTAGATGGTGGTGTTGTACTGGTCGTGGGAGCGCAGGGTTTGCAGGATCAGATCGGGTTGCGCACCGGCCTGTTGCACCTTGGCGTGCAACAGGCTGACGGGCAGCGGGTTGCCGATCAGATTGGCGCGGCCATTAGCGGTTTTCCAGCGGCGCTCAGCGGCGGCGTTACCCAGATAGAAACCGCCCGGATGTTTCAGTCGCTGATTGAAGTCGCTGAAACCTGGGAGGGTGTCAGCGATCAGCTCGCGAATACGCCCGTAGTCGGCAATCAGCGCGGTCCAGTCGACCGGGTGCGTGCCGAGGGTGGCTTGGGCAATCCCGGCGACGATCGCTGGTTCCGAGCGCATCAGCTTTGACAGCGGCTCGAGCTGGCCATGGGAGGCGTGCACCATGCTGAAAGAGTCTTCCACCGTCACCGCTTGCGGCCCGCCGGCCTGATGGTCGATGTCGGTGCGACCCAGGCACGGCAAAATCAATGCGTCGCGGCCGCAGGTCAGGTGGCTGCGATTGAGCTTGGTGCTGATCTGCACGGTCAGTGCGCATTGCTGCAACGCCTGATGGGTGCGCGGGCTGTCCGGGGTGGCTTGGGCGAAGTTACCGCCCAAACCGATAAACACCTTGGAGCGGCCTTCGAGCATGGCGTTGATCGCGTCCACCGTGTTGTGCCCAGGCTCGCGCGGCGGCTGAAACTCAAAGCGCCGTTCGAGTGCATCGAGAAATGCCGCCGACGGTTGTTCGTTGATGCCCATGGTGCGATCGCCCTGCACATTGCTGTGGCCGCGTACCGGACACAGGCCGGCGCCGGGGCGGCCGAGGTTGCCGCGCAGCAACAACAGGTTGGCGATTTCCTGAATGGTCACCACCGAGTGATGGTGTTGGGTGATGCCCATGGCCCAACACATGATCACCCGCTCGGCGTTGCGATAGAGTCGCGCCGCCTGTTCGATCTCGGCCTGGCGCAGGCCCGATTGCGCCTCGATATGCGCCCAGTCGCTGGCATCTACGGCGGCCAGGTAGGCGTCGATGCCGCTGCAGTGTTCGGCGATAAAGGCGTGGTCAAACACACTGCCCGGCGCTTCACGCTCCCACTGCAACAAGCACTTGGCCATGCCGCGCAGCACCGCCATGTCGCCGCCCAGGGCCGGGCGAAAGAACGCGGTATTCAGCGGTTCGGAGCCGTTGCTGAGCATCTCCAGGGCATGTTGCGGGTGCTGAAAACGCTCCAGGCCGCGCTCTTTTAATGGGTTAAAGCACACCACTTGGGCGCCGCGTTGCACCGCCTCGCGCAGCGGTTCGAGCATCCGTGGATGGTTGGTGCCGGGGTTCTGGCCGAGTACGAAAATAGCGTCGCTGTGCTCGAAATCGGCGAAGGTCACCGTGCCTTTACCAACCCCGACGCTCTGGCCCAGGGCCACGCCGCTGGCCTCGTGGCACATGTTCGAGCAATCGGGAAAGTTGTTGGTGCCGAATGCGCGGACGAACAATTGATAGAGGTAGGCCGCCTCGTTGCTGGCCCGGCCGGAGGTGTAGAACTCGGCCTGATGGGGGCTGTCGAGCGCCTGCAAGTGCTCGGCGATCAGGGCAAAGGCGGCGTCCCAGCTGATGGGCAAATAGTGGTCGCTGGCCGCGTCATAGCGCATCGGCTCGGTTAGCCGGCCCTGGTATTCCAGCCAGTAATCACTTTGCTCGCGCAGTTGGCTGACGCTGTAACGGGCGAAGAAGGCGGCGTCCACCGCGCGTTTGGTGGCCTCCCAGTTGACTGCCTTGGCGCCGTTCTCGCAGAACTTGATGCGGCCGTCTTCCGGCGAATCGCCCCAGGCGCAACCCGGGCAGTCGAAGCCGCCGTGCTGGTTGGTCTTTAGCAGCGCGCGCAGGTTCTTGAACGGCTGCTTACTGTCCAGCCAGGCGTGGGCCACGCTGCGCAATGCGCCCCAGCCGGCGGCCGCGCCGCGATAGGGTTTATAGCGTGGGTTTAGCGGTTGCAGGCTCATGGCTGTGGCTCTTCGGCGCAGATGGCGGACGGCGCCGGGCTGTAGACCCGTGGCGCGCTGTGCTGGGGCAGGTGGATCAAATTCAGGTTGTGCTGGCGCGCCCAGTCGACCGTCAGCGCAGTCGGTGCCGACAGGCTGACCAGGGTGCTGATACCGCCGCGCACTGCCTTGTGGATCAGCTCCAGGCTGCAGCGACTGGTGACCACCACAAAGCCATTGCGGCGTTCGAGCCGTTGGCGCTGCAGGGCGCCGAGCAACTTATCCAGGGCGTTATGGCGGCCAATGTCTTCGCGACAGAGGGCGATTTCGCCACGGTTATCGACGAATACCGCAGCATGTAGGGCGCCGCTGTCACGGGCCAGTGACTGCGCTTGGCTGATGCGGGCACGCAGGTTGTGCAGATGAGCGGCTGGTGGCAATGCGGTTGCCGGCAATACCGCTAGCTGCGGCAAGGCTTGGGCCAGCGACTCGACGCCGCACAGGCCGCAGCCACTGTTACCGGCCAGTTGCCGGCGTTGCTGTTTAAGCGCCCAGAAGGCGCGGGCGCTGATGTTCAACTCAACTTGGCGAGCGCTGCCGGTGCCGCTCAGGCGAATATCATAGATGTCGTCGATGGAGCTGAGCAGGCCGCTGCCGAGGCTGAAACCGACGGCGAAGTCGTCCAGATCGCTAGGCGAGACCATCATCACCGCCTGGCTGATGCCGTTGTAGCTGATCGCCAGTGCGCACTCCTGGGCCAACACCGCCGCAGCCTGTGGTCCGCCGGCTTGCGCGTAGGCATAGGTGTTGGGGGTTGGGGAAGGGGGCGCGGAGACAGCAAGCTGGCACGACATGATAAGCACCTGCGGCGAATTGACTCAGCCAGCCTAAGCCTTTCTCCAGTGAGCGTCTAATCGCTAGCGCCGATACTGTGATCGAGCTGCTCTATCGGTCGATGGCGGGTCGCAATTCATCCGCCAGCGCCCGTCGCGCCTCCTCGAAGCACGCCTCAGCCAGCGCCGAGCGTGGTGCACTACGGCGCAGAATCAGCCCCAGCGGGGCGAGGGTGTGCGCCTCGTCGATCGGCAGCAGGCGCAAGTGCGGGTTGCCGACCTCCAGGCCGCTGTTGAGTGGCATCACCGCGCAACACAGGCCAGCGCTTACCGCTTGCAAGAGGTGCTGCACCGAGTCGCTTTCCAGCAGCGGCTGGGCGGTCAGGCCACGGCTGCGAAAGCCGTGATCGATCGATTGGCGAAAGTGCATGCCGCTGGACAGCAAGCCCAGCGGCAGCGGTTCCAACTGCTCCCAGCTGAGGCTGGTCTGGGTAAAGCTGAAATGCTGCTGGTCGTACAGCAGGCCCATGCGCGTGTCGGCCAGCTCCAGGCTGTCGAACTGCTCGCGGGCCAGACGGTCGAGATAGGCCAGGCCAAGGTCGAGCTGATTGCGCGTCAGACCTTCGAGAATCTGCTCGCTGCTCAGGGCAAACAGCTGAAAACGCAGGTTCGGGTGCTGGCGGCGAAACAGGCCGAGCAAACGCATTGGATCGAAACCGCCGAGCGGCACTAGCCCTAAGCGCAAGGTGCCGACTAACTGCCCGCGACAGGCCGAGGCTTCGGCGTACAGGCCATCATGGGCCGCCATCAGGCTGCGTGCCCAGGCCAGAATCCGCTCACCTTCGGCGGTAAATCCCTCGAAGCGCTGACCACGGCGCACCAGCGGCAAACCCAGCTCCTGTTCCAGATTGCGCAGGCGCATCGACAGGGTTGGCTGGGTGATATGGCAGCGCGTGGCGGCCTGGCCGAAGTGCCGGGTCTCGTCCAGGGCGATGAGAAATTTAAGCTGTTTGATGTCCATGCGGTGCTCCAGTGCCGGGCCGTAGCGATTTGTAGGAGGGGCTTTAGCCGCGAACAGCGTTGGAAGCATCGCGGCTAAAGCCCCTCCTACAATGGGTGTCTCATGGCAGCAACTGGCGGTAATCCTCCACTGCAGCAAATTCTTCGCTGTCTTTAGGCGGCTTCTGGCTGTCCGGTTGGTGCACCGCCAGCAGTTGGGCGATGCCGAAGTCGCGGGCGCTACGCAGGATCGGCAGGCTGTCGTCGATAAACAAGCTGCGTGCCGGGTCGAAGCCAAAGTCAGCCTGCAGGGCGTGCCAGAACTGCTGGTCTTCCTTGGGGAAACCATAGTCGTGGGAGCTGATCAGTCGGTCGAAGTAGGGCGCCAGTTCGATCCGCTCAAGTTTCAGCGACAGCGAATCACGGTGCGCGTTGGTGATCAGCACCACGCGTTTGCCGGCGGCGCGCAGGGCGGCCAGAAAGGTATCGGCGTCCGGGCGCAGGGCGATCAAATGCGCCACTTCGCGCTTGAGGTCGCGCACCGAGAGGTTCAGCTCGCGGCTCCAGAAATCGGTGCAATACCAATTGAGTTGGCCGGCGTGAGCATGAAACAGCGGCAGCAATTCGTCCTCGGCTTGCTGGCGGCTGATGCCATGCAGCTCGGCGTAGCGTTGCGGCAGGTGTTCGAGCCAGAAGTGGTTGTCGAAATGCAGGTCGAGCAGGGTGCCGTCCATGTCGAGCAGCACGGTGTCGATGTCGGGCCAGGGCAGTTGGATCATGGTCAATTCTTGGGCTGAGGTCGTTAAAGGGGGAGTGGCAAGTCGCGCTGCTGCAATCTGCGCCGGGGCTAATCGGCGTAGCCGCGTTATGATAACTGCAGGTTTGATTCAGGAGTTTACCGATGCGCCAGAAGCCGACAATTCTTGCTCGCGAAATAGTCGCCAGCAGCCGCTTGTTCAAAGTCGAGGAGTTGCAGCTGCGCTTTGCCAATGGCGTGGAGCGCACTTACGAGCGGCTGGCCAGCAAAGGCACGGGCTATGGCGCGGTGATGATAGTGGCGATGGCCGATGCGCAGCATGCCCTGCTGGTAGAGGAATACTGCGCAGGCACCGACGACTATCAGGTTTCCCTGCCCAAGGGCCTGATCGAGCCGGGTGAAGATGTGCTGGTAGCGGCCAACCGTGAGCTGATGGAGGAGGCCGGTTTCGGCGCCCGCCAGCTCGAACTGCTGACCGAGCTGAGCCTGTCGCCGGGCTATATGAGCCAAAAGATTCAAGTGGTGCTGGCCCGCGACCTGTACCCGGAAAGTTTGCCCGGCGATGAGCCGGAGCCGATGCGGGTCGAGCGGGTCAATCTGGGCGAGTTGTCGAGCCTGGTGCAGCACCCACAATTTAGCGAGGGCCGCGCCTTGGCCGCCCTGTATCTGGTGCGCGACCTGCTCACCCAGCGTGGAGAATTCAGTCTATGAGTCATCAATACCTAGCCGCCGTAATCGAACTAGTCCGCCAAGCCGGTATTGCCACCCTGCCGTTTTGGCGCAACGACACGCTCGTCACGGAAAAGGCCGATGCCTCGCCGGTAACCGCCGCCGACCTGGCCGCCCACCACCTGTTGTTGGCCGGCCTTACCGCATTGGCGCCGGAGATCCCGGTGCTGTCGGAAGAGGCGGCGGATATTCCGTTGAGTGAGCGCAGCCAGTGGACTCGCTGGTGGCTGGTGGACCCGCTGGATGGCACCAAGGAATTTATCGCAGGCAGCGAGGAGTTCACTGTCAATGTCGCCCTGATCGAGCAAGGTCAGGTGGTGTTCGGCGTGGTCGGTATCCCCACCAGCGGCCGCTGCTATTACGGCGGCGCGGGCTTGGGGGCGTTTCGAGCCGATTTGCAGGCCGAGGCCGCGCAGATATTTGTGCGCATAGCACCGCTCGAGGCCTTTACCCTGGTGGCCAGCAAGCGCCACTCCAGCCCGGCCCAGGAGCGTTTGCTGGAAGGTTTGAGCGAGCGGTTTGGCGACCTGCAACTGGCCAGCGTCGGCAGCTCGCTGAAGTTTTGCCTGTTGGCCGAAGGCAATGCCGATTGCTACCCGCGCTTGGCGCCGACCTCGCAGTGGGACACCGCTGCGGCTCAGGGCGTACTGGAAGGCGCCGGTGGCGAAGTGCTGGATCTGAAAGGTGCGCCGCTGACCTACGAGGCGCGGGAATCCTTCCTCAATCCGTCTTTTCTGGCCTTGCCGCAAGCCGCCGAATGGCGTGCCGAGTTGATTCAGTTGGCCCGCGCGCTGGATTAAGTGATGGGCCGGTGATTCGTTGTGGCGAATGGGGCTGAACTGCCGGTGCTGGGCTTGGCGTAGGGTGGGCTTTAGCCCGCCAATATTGCGGGGTTCAAGGGCGGTGGGCTGAAGCCCACCCTACGGAATAGGTCTTCAGCAGTAGCGGGTATAGAGCTTGGATGTTGTCGTTAGCTTAAAACGCTAACTTATAACCAATAAATACCAGCATGCCGGCGAGGCAGGGGCGCAGTATTTGGTCGGGCACGCGTCCAGATAAATGACTGCCCATATAAATGCCCGGCAGTGAACCTATTAACAGATAACCCAGCAAATGCCAGTCCATATTGCCCATGCTGGCATGGCCTAAACCTGCAACCAGGGTCAAGGGTACGGCGTGTGCGATTTCAGTGCCGACCAGGCGTTTAGTCGCCAGAAAGGGATAGAGAATGAACAGCACCACGGTGCCCAAGGCGCCGGCGCCAATGGAGGTGAGCGTGACCATGGTGCCGAGCAATATGCCGGTGAGCACCGTCAATAGGTTTAAGTTGGTGCCGCTTAAGTGGTAATGGTCGCCGGCATGCTTATGCGCAAAAGCCAGTAACTGTTGTTTAAATAAAATCGCCAGCGCTGTCAGTAATAAGACAAACCCCAATGCCTGTTTGATGATGGCATTCATGGCTTGGGTGTCGGTGTTTAAGTTGTGCAATATCCATAATGTCAGCGCTGCGGCCGGCACGCTGCCGAGGGTTAGCCAACCGGTAATGGTCCAATCAATGTTCTTGTTCTTTTGATGAACAAAAATGCCGCCGGACTTGGTAATGGCCGCATAAAGTAAGTCGGTGCCGACAGCCGTGGCCGGGTTAATGCCGAACCATAAGAGAATCGGCGTCATTAATGAGCCGCCACCGACACCGGTCATGCCGACAATAAAGCCAACCACTAAACCTGCAATGACAAAACCAAGTACACCGACTTCCATTATTACTTTCCTGCCCGTTAAGGCATGGCTTGAATGAGTTAGCGGCCGGCATCATAGCAATTTTATTTATAAGCTTTTATACGAAAGTGTTTGCTGCTTATAACTGCTTTTTCTCTATCGGGATGGGCGCTGCTGCAGGCTGGCGGCGCAGGTGAATGCCGGGAATGTGGCGGTGCAGGCGCTCGCAGGCCTGCACCGGGACTCGGCTGAAGTGAGTCCGCTGGGGTGTTAGTCGAGCATATCGGCGAAACGTTGATCCTTGCTAAACACCAGTGGCTGGCTGAAGCCCGGCACGCTGATTTGTTCGCTGCCCATCTCGATGCCTTGGTCGTCGATCAGGTCGTGGCCGAAGTTGTAGATGATCTCCAGTTGGCCCTTGAGCGCTTGCTGGTCGTAGGCCTGGGCAGCGGCGCGGGTTTGCTCGCGCAGGGCGACATAGGCGGCGAAGCGCTCGGCGCCGTAGCGTTTGCGCAGCATCCGCTCGACCACCTGTGGGGCCAGAAGCACGCCGCTGGCGTTGTTGCCGCCAAAGCCCTTGGAGTTAATAAAGCAGACTTCCAGCGGCTGCTCGGCGCGCGAGACATCCACCTGGGCGATGCGCAGATGCTGCTGGTGCACGTCGTCGGCGATGGCGTCGATGGTTTTGATGCCGGGGATCAGCTGGTACTTGAAGCTGCCCAGGGCGGAGATCATTTGGTCCGCACTGGCGCTGGCCAGGGAATGGCCGACGTAGGCTTTAACGGCGGTTACCGGCCAGTCGGCAATGCCAAAGTTGGCGGCGACGTGGTCGAGCAGTTCCGACTCGGTCACCCGGTTGGCCGGGGTGCTGGAGCCGTGGGCATGCACGAAGCTGCGCAGGCGCACGCCGTCTTCGCCGACCAGTTGTATGGCGCTGGCCACGGCCTTGGCCATGCACAGGTAATTGCCGGGGCCGGGGGCGGAGATGGATTTTTTAAAGCCGTCGGCATTGATAAATACATCCGGCACCGCGCCGTGAATATCGGCGCCCAACTGCATGGCCAGCTCGTCGTCCATCAGCACCACGAACTGGCTGGACTCGGCCAGGGTGAAGCCACAGTTCTGCCCGAATGGGCGACTGGCGCGACGGAAATCCACAGTGTCTTGGCCTTCGATCTGCTGCAGCCCGGTTTCGGTGGCCAGGGCGCCCATGGCGCCGTAACCGTCGATGCATTCCTGGTTGATCGGCGCCTCGCTGCTGCCGACTATGGCCACTCTGGCGCGACCGCTAGTGATCATGTCAGTGGCTTTCTGCAGGTTGTACAGAAAGCTCGCGCAGGCACCGGTGATGCTGCCGGTGCTGCCGACGCTGCCCAGCACGTAGGCATTGATAAAGTCCGCCGGCATGCTGTTCAGGCCAAGGGCCAGCTGCTTGGCGGTGACCCGGCCACCTTTGAGACGCGCCTGCATCAGGCCGCCGAAGCCGTTTTCATCTAGCTGGCTCATGATGCTGCTGGCGTACACGGCGATTTCGTCCGGGGCCACCTGATCGACGATTTTCTGCCACGGCAGGCCGATCGAGCGCAGCGCATCGGTGGCGGCGACCACAGTCATTTGCAGACCGCGCGGGTGAAAGTGCGAGCGATACAGTTCGCTGGGTTCGAAGCCGGTCGGCATCTGGCCGGCGGATTTCACCGGCAGTTCGCGGTAGCTGTCAACCTTGATGTCGCAGCCGTCGTACAGGGTGACCTGCACGTCGTTGTCGTTCAGCGCTTCTACCGTCCAGTCGCTGGGCAATGGTTCGGGCAGTTGTTTGCGCAGGGTGATAAAGCTCAGCGGCTTGCCGGCCGGGCCGGTGACCGTGAGGTTTTTCTGCCAGGGCGCGGCGTCCACGTCCAGATGGCTTTTCTCGATGCGGCGGACCAGGGTCGAGGCGAGAATCTGCGCGCCGTAGTCGGCCTCAATCGCGCTCAGGCTCAGGGCAGAGCCTTCGTGACTGTGGTACTGGCCATCGACCACCTTGATCAGCTTCATCAGCACGGCGAGACCGGCGAGGGTTTCCTGGCGGCTGTGACTGTCCATCGACTCGATGACGGTGCGCCGAAAACCATGGTGCGCAGAACTACGACCGGCGGCGTTATAGCCACCAAAACCAACAATCACCGGTAAACGAGACATCACGCAAAAGCTCCTGAAATGACTGGGCAGGGGCTGGCGGCATGAGGCTTGTACGTGCCTGGACGTGCATCTATACCCGGGCGGGCGGCTGCGCGAAACGGCGTAGCAAGCGTCACGAGCCATTAAACACCCAGTGCCGGCGGTTCAATTTGATTCGGATTGACTAGCTGACGCGGGGGCTGACTGTCGAGTCACGCCACCAGTCCGGGCGGCGTCGCTGGCAGGTGCGCTGGCGGGTGCTGAAAAAGCCTGGCGCCGCTGCTCAGCTTTTACCGCTGGCCCGTGGCAGGCGCAGGCTGAAGCGGGCGCCGCCGAGGGCCGAATCGTCGATCTGCAACTCGCCCTGATAGCCTTCGAGAATGTCCTGTACCACGGCCAAACCTATGCCCTGGCCTGGGTGGCGGCTGTCGCTGCGGATGCCCCGTTGCAGCACGAGGGCGCGGCGGGCCGTGGGGATGCCGGGGCCGTCGTCCTCGACCGCGATGCGCAGCCAGTCGCCGTCAACCTCGGCACATACCTGCACACGGCTTAGGCACAGCCGGTAGGCGTTTTCCAGCAGGTTGCCGAACAGCTCCAGCAGCGCGGCGTCTTCGGCTTGCACGCAGAAGTTGGGATTAACCAGCAGCTGGGTCTGCACGCGCTTGTCGGCGTAGACCTTGTCGAGGGTGTCGAGCAGCGATTGCAGCAGCGGCTGCAGTTGCAGTCGATGGCCGAGCAGGGCGCCGTGGCGTTGGCTGGCGCGCTGTAATTGGTAGTCGATTTGCTGGCTCATGCGGCTGATCTGGGCCTGCATGGTGGCCACCTGTTCGCCTTGCGCGGGATGGCGGCGCAGCCCATCGGCGACGCCTTGCAGCACCGTCAGTGGGGTTTTCAGGCTGTGGGCCAGATCGCCAAGGGTGTCGCGGTAACGCTCGCGTTGCAGGCGTTCGTGGCTGAGCAGGCGATTGAGTGAGTGGGTCAGGCGCTGGATCTCGTTAGGCACGTCTTCGTCGAGCAGCTCGCGCTGGCCGGCCTCGATCTCATCCAGTTGCTGGCGCAGCCGGCCGAGGGGCCGCAGCAACCAGTTCAGGCCCAGCCAGAGCAGGCTCAGCAGGGTCAGCAAGATACCGCCGAGCCACAGCCCGAGCTGGCGCATAAAGGCGCTTTGCAGGCGCTCGAAATCATCCACCGGCTGCATGGTGACCACGCTGAGGCCCAGGCCGTTGAGGGTGATCTCGCTGTCGTAGACGAAATACTGCTGGCCGGCGCTGTCTTGGGCGCGGGCCAAACCGTGGGGCTGGCCATCGAATTGCGGTTGATACAGCGGCCGCTCATCGCTGGCCGAGGCCGAGTGCCAGAGCTGGCGATCGGCGGCGTCGTAGAGGTAACCGAGCAGCCGCGATTGCGGCTGGTTGAAGGCGTCATCGGCCAGGCGTTGCGGCATCTGCAGCTGGCCGTTGTGTACTTGGGCAGCGGCGATCAGGGTATTGGCATCGGCGGCCAGGCGCGCGGCGACGAAATTCTCCACCGCGCGGTCGAACGCCTCACGCATCGCCGGCAGCATCAGCAGCAGGCTGCACAGCACCAACAGGCTGGCGCCGAGCAACAGGCGCAGGCGCAGCGAGCGAATCATCGGCACTGCTCGGTAAACAGATAACCCTGGCCGCGCACCGTCTCTATCGGTTGCAGGTCGCAGGCGGCGCTGAGTTTGCGGCGCAGTCGGCCGATCAGCACTTCGATGACATTGCTGTCGTGCTCGGCGTCGTCGTTGTACAGCTGTTCCATCAGCCGCTCCTTGGCGATCACCTGCTGTTGATGGTGCATCAGGTATTCCAGTAACCGGTATTCGTAGGCGGTCAGCGCCAGCGGTTGCTCGTTGGCGAAGGCCTGTTTGCGGTTCAGGTCCAGGCGCAGTGGGCCGCTGCTGATGGCGGCATGGACGAAACCGGCGGCGCGCCGTAGCAGCACGTTGAGGCGCGCTTCCAGCTCCTCGAACTGAAAAGGTTTGACCACGTAATCGTCGGCGCCGGCCCCCAGGCCTTCGACCTTGTCTTGCCAGCTGCCACGGGCGGTGAGAATCAGGATCGGCAGCTTTTGGCCCCGGCTGCGCAGGGCGCGAATCAGGTCCAGGCCGCTCATGCCGGGCAGGCCGAGGTCAATGATGGCCAGCTCGTGATGGAACTCCTGAGCGCTGTACAAAGCCTCTTCGGCGTCGGCAACGGCATCGACCACATAGCCGCTTTCCGCCAGCCGCACGCAGAGGTGGTGGCGCAGCAGCTGCTCGTCTTCCACCAGCAGGATTTTCATGTGCGTATCCCCAATTGCCGGCGACCGGGTTGAGCCCGGTCGCCGTTGTTTCGCCAGAGTGGCACTGGCTTAGAAGTTGTAGTTCACGCCTAAGTAGGCTTGCGAGCTGCTGTGCAGATCCAGCGAGCCGAGCTTGGCGTCGCCATGGGGGCTGACTTCGACGCTGGCGTTGCTGCGCAGGTAGCGATAACCGGCTTCCAGGCCGACGTTGTTGCCGACATCCTGGAGGATACCGGCTTGCAGGCCGGCGGCGTAGCCGATATTGCTGTCGCGGCTGGCGCCCTTGAACTCCTGGGTCAGCTTGGTCAGGCCGAGGCTGGCACCGCCAAACAAGCGGGTGCTGTCGCCCAGGGGCAGGAAGCGGTCATAGCTGCCCAGCAGGTTTTCTTGGCGCATCTTGGCACTGTTGCCGTAGCTGCTGTCAGAGACGTTTTCGTAGGTCAGGTAGTAGCGGCTGCTGGCGTCGCTCTGGCCGGCGCGCAGGCCCCAGGTGCCGCTGTTATGGATCACCTTGTCGGTGTCGACCCCCGGCAGGTTCTGCTGGAAGGCGGTGGAGTGACGCATATTGTTGCTGGTTTCGCCCCAGGTCAGGCCGGCAAAATTGTCGGCCTGGACAGCGGCGCTGGCGCCGAGAATGGCAGTGGCAAAGGCGATTTTATGCAGTGCGTTCATGGTGTTTCTCCTGTCTCTTGGAGCCCGGAATGGGACTGCAGCTAGGTTACTGAGGCGTCCCTGAACGACAGCTGAACCCTGGCTGAACCAATGCTGAACGAATCCCCATGAAGCTCTTCGACCAAGGTCGCGCTGCGCGGCGCGAGGTGCTCTGCTAAGGTCGAAATCAGTGTTTGGCCCGCCACGGAGATGCTCGATGAACGCACTTAACCCCTACGAATACGGCATGCCGCGTGATCCGGCGAACTTTCAGGCGCTCAGCCCGTTGGGCTTTCTTGAGCGGGCGGCGAGCGTCTATCCGGAGCGGGTGGCGCTGATCAATGGTGAGCAACGCCAGACCTGGGGGCAAACCTATAGCCGTTGCACACGGCTGGCCTCGGCGCTCAGCCAGCGTGGCATTGGCGTCGGCGATACGGTGGCGTTGCTGGCGCCGAACGGCCCGGCGCTGTTTGAGGCGCACTTCGGTATTCCCATGTGCGGCGCGGTAATCAACGCGCTGAATACGCGTCTGGACGCCGAGGCTATCGGCTTTATCCTGCAGCACGGCGAGGCCAAGGTGCTGCTGGTCGACAAGGAATTTGCCGAGGTGGCCCTGCGCGCCACCAGCCATCTGCCCAAGCGGCCGTTGCTGATCGGTATCGACGATCACAGTTTTGACGGCGGCGAGCTGATCGGTCAGCTCAACTATGAACAGCTGCTGGCCGAAGGCGATCCGGATTACGCCTGGCAGTTGCCGGCGGATGAGTGGCAAGCCATCGCCCTGAATTACACCTCGGGCACCACCGGCAATCCCAAGGGCGTGGTCTACCACCACCGCGGCGCGCACCTGAATGCGCTGTCCAATGTGCTGTGCTGGGACATGGGCCGCAATCCGGTGTACCTCTGGACGCTGCCGATGTTCCATTGCAACGGCTGGTGTTTCCCCTGGGCGCTGGCGGCTACCGTCGGTACCAGCGTGTGCCTGCGCCATGTGCGCGCCGATGCGATCTACCAGGCGCTGGCCGAGCATCGGGTCAATCACTTCTGCGGCGCACCGATCGTGCTAAACCTGCTGGCCAACGCCCCGGCGGAACTGAAAGCGTTGAAGACCCGGCCGGTCAAGGTGCTGACCGCCGGCGCCGCGCCTCCGGCGGCGGTGATCGAGGCCATGGAAGCGCTGGATTTTCAGGTCACCCATGTCTACGGCCTGACCGAAACCTACGGGCCCAGCGTGGTCTGCGAATGGAAGCCGGAGTGGGACGAACAAGCGCCGGCGCAACGGGCCAAGCTCAAGTCGCGCCAAGGTGTGCGCGCCACCTTGCTGGATGGGTTGATGGTGGCCGATCCGGACAGCCTGCAGCCGGTGCCGAAAGACGGCCAGACCATCGGCGAAATCATGATGCGCGGCAATGTGGTGATGAAGGGTTACCTGAAAAACCCCAGTGCCACCGCCGAAGCCTTCGAGGGCGGCTGGTTCCATTCCGGTGACCTGGCGGTGTGGCACGCCGACGGCTATATCGAGATCAAGGATCGCTCCAAAGACATCATCATCTCCGGCGGCGAGAACATCTCCTCCATCGAAATCGAAGACGTGCTCTATCGCCATCCGCAGATTCTCGAAGCCGCAGTGGTGGCCATGCCTAGCGACAAATGGGGCGAAACGCCCTGCGCCTTCGTCACCCCGCGCGACGGCGTGCAGTTAACCGAAGAGGCGGTGATCCTCTGGTGCCAGCAGCACTTGGCGCGCTTCAAGGTGCCGGGCCGCGTGGTGTTCGGTCCGCTGATTAAGACCTCCACCGGCAAGGTGCAAAAGTTTCTGTTGCGTGAACAGGCGCGGACGTTGGCGCAGCAGACGTAAGGTCGGGCGTTATTGGCGTTCGCGGCGCGCCGCCGCGAGCGCCACCTGTTGCTGTTCGTCGCGGCGGGCCAGTTGCTGGATATAGCCGTCGACCAGATCGGTCAGGCCCTGAGCAAATTCTGCGGTGTCGGTGGCGACTTCTTCGTCCCACATGGCGGTGCGGAAGGTGTTGAGGAAGGCCCGCGACAGCACGAACATCTCCACTTTGGTCAGCAGGCGGTTGAACTCCAGCCCTTGGGAGCGCGCCGACACCGAGGCCAGCAATTGGCCGAGAAAGCTGTTGCGGCTGTCCAACTGGCGGGCGTAGGGGCGTGATACGGCCCATTCAATAATCGCCCGTTGCGCCGCTCGCCGGCCACTGAAAGCATTCAGCATTACCTGCACCAGATCGGCGGTGCTTTGCGCCACGCCTTGCGCGGCCAGGTCGCCGAAGCGCGCCAGCAGGGTTTGCCGTTGCCGCTCATGCTCGCTCTCGACCAGCGCCAGCATCACCGCGTCTATGCTGTCGAAGTACTGATAGAGGGTGCCGACGCTGTAGCCGGAACGCTCGGCCAGCCGGGCAACCTTGAAATGTTCCAAACCGTCGGTTTCCAGAATCTGAAAAGCACTTTCCAGAATTAGCTCGACAGTGAGTTTTGCGCGGCCTTGCTTCGGCAGTCTTATGCTTGATTTTGTTGGGTTTTTATTCTTTTTAAGCGGCACGTTAGGGCCCTCTAAAAACTGAAAATCAGCGCCGTTAGTCTCTTGTAGAATTCTGAAGTTGGTTCATGAAGTTAACCAGCAAAGCGATCCAAAGCACAGTCATCAGTCATTTTTGTCAGAGGCAGCCAGCGCATGCGCAAGACAGTCGTTATTACCGGGGCCTCCTCGGGTATTGGTCGGGCGCTGGCGCTGGAGTTCGCCGCCCAAGGGTATGACCTTGGCGTGGCGGCGCGCCGTTTGCCAGCGTTGGAGGCGTTGCGCGACGAGCTGTTGGCGGCCAACCCCGACAGCGGCCTGCGGGTGCTGACGGCGGTGCTGGATGTGGACGACGACGCAAATGTCGGGCCGGTGTTGCACGGCCTGTTCGGCGCCCTGGGCAAGGTTGATATTGTGGTGGTCAACGCCGGGGTTAACGACTTTACGGCGGTCGGCCGGGGCACTTTCGCCAAGGAAAAACAGCTGCTGCAGACCAATCTGATTGGCGCCATCGCCACGGTGAACGCGGCGGTAGAGCACTTTCTCACCTGTGGCGGCGGGCAGCTGGTCGGCATCAGTTCGCTGGCCTCGTTGCAGGCGATCCCCAAGCAGGCGGCCTACTGCGCCAGCAAGGCGGCGCTGAGCATGTACCTGGACGCGGCGCGCATCGAACTCAAGCACAAGAACATCCGCATCACCAAAATTCTGCCGGGTTTCGTCAAGACCGAGATCATGCACAACGTCGGCAAATATCCCTTTGCCGTGTCGGCCGGACAGGCGGCGCAGCAAATCGTCAGCGCCGTGCAGAAGGGCAAGCGTCGGGCCGTGGTGCCGGCATTTCCCTGGTGTTTGCTGCTGCCGCTGTTTGGACATTTCCCCGATGCACTGTTTCGCCGGCGCGGTTAAACGCATTCAGCCAACTGCCCGCTGGGGCGCAACTTCCAAGGTTTTAGTTGAGGTGATCGATGAGCACTAAATTCACCCTGTATGGCTGGCACCTGTCCTACTTCACCGGCAAGGTGCTGTGCTACCTGCGTTACAAAGGCATTCCGTTTGTCGACCAGCCGGTGGACATGTACACCCTGATGTCGCGGATCAAACGCAAGACCGGCGCTGCGGTGATGCCGGTGCTGCGCACGCCGGAAGATGAATGGCTGCAGGACAGCAGTGTGATCATCGACCACCTGGAGGCGCTCTATCCGGCGGCGCCGATCATCCCCACCACGCCAGTGCAGCGCTTTTTGGCCTATCTGTTGGAGGCCTGGGGTGATGAATGGTGGATTCCCGTGGCCATGCACACGCGCTGGAGTCATGCAGAGAATTACGCCCTGTTCGAGCGGGATGCGGGCAGTGCTTTGCTGCCGTATTTCCCGGCTTTTTTGCAGCGCAAGGCGGTGGCGAATGTGGCGGGCATGCTGCGCCGGATGCTGCCCAATGTGGGCATTCGACCCGAGCAAAATGCCGTGTTGGATGCCTGGACGGACAACATGCTGAACCTGCTCGATCGGCACTTTGCCGAGCAGCCGTTTCTGCTCGGTGGCCATCCGACCCTGGCCGATTTTGGCCTGGTCGGCACCATGTATGGTCACCTCGGCCGCGACCCCTGGCCGGCCCGCGAACTGATCGCGCCACGGCCACACTTGCGTGCCTGGATCGAGCGCATGGCCAACCCGGCGGCGCCCGGCACTGCCGGCCAACCACTGCTGGCGGACGATGCCATAGCGCCGACGCTGTTGCCGATTTTGCAGGTGATATTTGCCGAGTTCGTGCCATGGATAGCCGGCATCGGCCAGCAGGTCAGTGCCTTGCGGCCGACATTTGCACCCGGCAAGCCGCTGCCCAGAGCGCTCGCCGATGTGGAGGTAAGTACTGAGCACGGCCTGTTTCGCCGGCCGGCCATGCCCTTCAGTCTGTGGATGGCGCAGCGGGCTTTGGACGTTTATCAACAGATGCCGGCCGCCGAGCAGACGCAGGTAGCCGGTTGGCTGGCCGAGCACGGCGGCCAACAGCTGCTCGACTTGCAGTTACCGCGCTTGCAACGCTGCGCGGTGCGGGTGGCGTTTGTCGACTAAGTAGCGCCGGCCTTAGGGTCGCGAGTACAGCCGCAACAGCAGTTGGGTCTGCTCGCTGGGCTCGCCGAAATAGCCACGGTACAGCGGCTCGATTGCCGTCGAGCGAAACAAGGCGCTCAGGGCGCTGTCCACTTGCAGGCGAAAGTCCTCGTCGTTGCGGGCCAGCGGCAGGGCGATCGGCATCACGTCAAACAAGTGCTCGGGCACCAGCAGTTGGTCGCGCTCGGGGTGCCGGGCCTGATAATTGAGCAGCACTAAGCGGTCGGCCAAAAACGCATCGACCCTACCGCTGGCCACCATGGCCACGCCTTCTTCGCTGCTCTTGACCTCGATCAGCTTGGATTGCAGGCCCAGCTGGCGGATTTTGTTGCGTGCCCAGTCGACGTTAACGGTATCGGCCTGCACGGCAAAACTGTGGCGGTTCAGGCCCTGGTTGATGGTCGCGCGCCAAACCGGGGTCTTGGCCAGGGCTTTGCCTTCCAGTGGCGCCATCAGGCTGGGCGGCGCGTCTTTGCGCACTATCACGCTCAGCCCGGCGGTGAAGATCGGCAGCGAGAAACTCACCTGCTCGCGGCGCTTGAGGGTTTCCACCACCGAACTGCAGACGATGTCGACCCGCCCCTCGCTGACGGCATTGAGCATGTCGGCCACCGTCAGTGGCTGATAGCGCAGCTGCAGATCGGGCAGCGCCAGTTGCTGTTTGAGCCGCTCGCCGACCTGTCGACACAGATCGATCGCATAACCCTGGGCGCCAAGGCTGTCGCCATCGGAGAAGGGCGCATCGCCGGGAACAAAACCCAGGGTGAAACTATTGCTGCTGCGGATGCGCTGCAGGGTGTCGGCGTGCCCGGCCAGCGGCAGCAGGCTGCTGAGCAGCAGCAAGGTGGCCGCCGCGCGGGTTAATAATGCGTGCATGCGGTTGCTCCTCACGGCTTATTCGGGCTGTCGAGTGCGCTGACAAAGCGCTTGGCGATGCTGCCGAACAGCAAGTAACCAAAGGCCATCACCAGGGTCGCGCCGAACACCGCCTCCAGGCCCGAGGCGTACAGGGCGTACAGGCAATAGAACAATCCCACCAGCATGATCAGGCTGTTGCGGCGGAAGATGGGCATGGATACGCCGGCCTTGTACATGATCACCAGTAAGGCCGAGAGCGAAGTGATGTAGGGAATTAGATTGGTGACGGCAGCCAGGTTGATCAGTTTGTTGAACTGCGCGCTGGCGTTTGGCGAGATGGTCGAGAGGGCCACCAAGGTTTGCATCACGCCGCAAAACAGCAGCCCAAGCAGCGGTGCGTTACGCGCCGATAGCCGCGAAAACAGCTTGGGGAACAAGCCTTGATCGGCGGTGACCTTGGCGGTTTGCGCCAGGGTGAATTGCCAGCCGAGCAAGGAGCCGACGCAGGCCATGACCGCCAGCGCCATGATGATATTGCCGATGCCGTCATTGAACATCCGCGCATAGACAAAGGCGAACGGTGCGCTGGAGTTGGCCAGTTCGGCATTTGGCACTATGCCTTGAATCACCGTGGTCGACAGCACATAGACCACCGCCGCGCCGAGGGTGCCAAACAGGCAGGCCAGCGGTACGTTGCGCTTGGGATTGTCGACCGCATCAAAATTTTGCGCCGCCGACTCCATGCCCAAAAAGGCCCAGAGGGTTAGCGGAATGCTTTGCGCAATGGCATCGCTGACCTGCAGGTTGGCGGGGTTCCAGGCTTGGGCAAAGACGGCCCGGTCAAACCAGAACCAGCCAATCACGCTTAAGCCCGCCACCGGAATGATGACTCCCCAGACTGTGATGGAGCCGAGTTTGCCGGTAATGTTCGGGCCGCCGAAGTTGGCCAGGGTGGTTAGCCAGATCAACCCGGCGGTGCCGATAAATAGCGGAATAGCGCCGCTGCCCAGCCAGGAGAAAAACGGGGTCAGATAGCCCACGGCGGAGATGCCGATGGCGACGTTGCCGATCACCAGAGAAAGAAAATACAGGTACGAGCAGAGAAAAAACGCCGACTTGCCATGCGCCTCTTCGGTGTAAGCCGACATGCCGCCCGCGCGTGGGCAATAGATGCCGCACTGGGCAAAACTGTAGGCAATCGCCATGGAGCCGATGGCGGTGACTATCCAGGACAACAAGGAAACGGCGCCGATTTGCGCCATGCTCGAGGGCAACATGATGATGCCCGAACCCATCATATTCACGGCGACCAGGGTGGTCAGACCGACCAAGCTCATTTTCTTGTTGCTCTCGGCCATGGCGGCTTCCTGAACCGGGGAATATCGGACGTAGGGTGGGCCTCAGCCCAGCAACCGCCCTCGTCGAGCGGCGGCGGGCTGAAGCCATCCTGCGCGTGGAGCCTTACCTGTGCTTAGCGGTAGCTAATGCCGGTTTGCGCGGTGCTGATGCGGGTGCCGGCGGTGCCCTGGACTATGGCTTCGATGTCGGCCAGTGAGCCGATCACCGCGACCTTGCCGGTGTTGCGGGCGAACTCGCAGGCGGCCTGGACTTTCGGGCCCATGGAACCGGCGGCGAAACCGAGTTTGTCCAGCTCATCGGGGTGGGCGCAGTGCACGGATTTTTGCGTTGGCTTGCCCCAGTCGATGTACACCGCATCTACGTCGGTGGCGATCACCAGCAATTCGGCTTCTAGTTCGGTGGCCAGAAATGCCGAGCAGAGATCCTTGTCGATCACCGCTTCCACACCCACCAGCTTACCGTCTTGGTACATGGTCGGGATGCCGCCGCCGCCAGCAGCGATGACGATAGTGCCTTTCTCCAGTAGCCACTTAAGCGGACGAATCTCGAAGATCCGCTTGGGCCGTGGGCTGGCCACCACGCGGCGGAATTTGTCGCCATCCGGGGCGATGGTCCAGCCTTTTTCGGCAGCCAGACGCTCGGCTTCTGCCTTGGCATAGACCGGACCGATCGGCTTGGTCATGTTCTGGAAAGCTGGGTCAGCGGGGTCGACTTCGACCTGGGTGAGCAGGGTGGCGAAGGGCACCTCGACCGGCAGCAGGTTGCCCAGTTCCTGTTCGATCATGTAGCCGATCATGCCTTCGGTTTCGGCGCCGAGCACATCCAGTGGGAAGGGGTTTTTGGCATCGTAGGCATTGCCTTGCAAGGCCAGCAGGCCGACTTGCGGGCCGTTGCCGTGGGCCACCACCAGCTCATTGCCGATGGCGATTTTGGCGATTTGCTCACAGGCGACCCGCACGTTGTCGCGCTGATTCTCTGCGGTCATGGCTTCGCCGCGGCGTAACAGGGCGTTGCCGCCCAACGCGATCACTAGACGCATATTCAGTGCTCCTTAAAGGCTCGTAGCTTGGGTTGCGTGCAGGTAGGGTGGGCTTCAGCCCACCGTCTAGCGGAGCATGGCGGGTTCAGCCCATGCCAGTGCAGCGCAACCCTGTGGTGGGCTGAAGCCCACCCTACAGAGCGGCGTGATTAAAGGTCGGCGAGGGTCGAAACCAGGATCGCCTTGATGGTGTGCATGCGGTTTTCCGCTTGCTCGAAGGCGATGTTGGCCGGCGACTCAAAGACTTCTTCGGTCACTTCGACACCGTTGGCCAGGTGCGGGTAGCGCGCGGCGATGTCTTTGCCAACCTTGGTGTCGCTGTTGTGAAAAGCCGGCAGGCAGTGCATGAATTTCACCCGTGGATTGCCGGAGGCTTTCATCATTTTTGCGTTGACTTGATACGGCAGCAGTTGGGCGATGCGTTCGTCCCAGGCGGCGGCCGGCTCGCCCATGGAGACCCAGATATCGGTGTGGATAAAATCGACGCCTTTAACTGCGTCCTCAGGGTTCTCGGTGAGGGTGATGCGCGCGCCACTTTCTTCGGCAAAGCCACGGCACTGGGCGATAAATTCATCGGTCGGCCACAGCGCTTTTGGCGCGCCGATGCGCACGTCCATGCCGAGCTTGGCGCCGATCATCAGCAGCGAGTTACCCATGTTGTAACGGGCATCGCCCAGGTAGGCGTAGCTGATGTCATGCAGGGGTTTATCGCTGTGCTCACGCATGGTCAGCACGTCGGCAATCATCTGGGTTGGGTGAAATTCGGCGGTCAGACCGTTGAATACCGGCACGCCAGCGTATTTGGCCAGCTCCTCGACTATCTCCTGACCAAAGCCACGGTACTCGATGGCATCGAACATGCGGCCGAGCACGCGGGCGGTGTCTTTCATGCTTTCTTTGTGGCCGATTTGCGAGGAATTCGGGTCGATATAGGTAACGTTGGCGCCCTGGTCATAGGCAGCCACTTCGAAGGCGCAACGGGTGCGGGTCGAGGTCTTTTCGAAGATCAGCGCGATGTTTTTGCCTTTCAGGTGTTGCTGCTCGGTGCCGGTGTACTTGGCCCGCTTGAGGTCGCGGGACAGGTCCAGCAGAAACTTCAGCTCACGGGTGGTGTGGTGCATCAGGCTGAGCAGGTTACGGTTGTGCATATTGAAAGCCATGATGGATTTCCTCTTTAAAAAATAAAAACCTATGTCCGTGGTTCCGCGCTTTTGTAGGAGCGGCCTTGGCCGCGATTAAGCCTGAACAGCTTCGCGGCCAAGGCCGCTCCTACAGGGGTACGCAGAGTCGGGAAACTTAATAATCGATTGGGTCGCGGATGATCGGGCAGGTCATGCAATGGCCGCCGCCACGGCCACGGCCCAGCTCGCCGGCGCTGATGGTGATCACTTCCACCCCAGCTTTGCGCAGCAGAGTGTTGGTGTAGGTGTTGCGGTCGTAGCCGACCACCACGCCGGGTTCCAGGCAGACCACGTTGTTGCCGTCGTCCCACTGTTCGCGTTCGGCTTCATAGCTGTCGCCGCCGGTTTGCACCACGCGCAGCTTCTTCAGGTTCAGCGATTCGGCCACTACGTCGAGGAAGGGCTTTGGCTCGCGGCGAATGTCCATGCCACCTGGGCGGCTCTCATCCGGGCGAATGCTGAAGGCGACAATCTGGCTGACAACCGATGGGAAGATAGTCACCAGGTCGCGGTCGCAGAAGCTGAACACGGTGTCCAGGTGCATGGCCGCCCGCGATTTCGGCAGGCCGGCAACTATTACCCGTTGTACCGCGCCGGCTTTGAACAGCGATTGCGCCAGTTGGCCGATGGCCTGATGCGAGGTGCGCTCGCCCATGCCGATCAGCACCACGCCGTTGCCGATTGGCATCACGTCGCCACCTTCCAAGGTGGCGGCGCCGTGGTCGAGATCCGGGTCGCCGTACCAGACCTGGAAGTCGGCGTTGACGAAGTCTGGGTGGAATTTGTAGATCGCCGTCATCAGCAGGGTTTCTTGGCGACGTGCCGGCCAGTACATCGGGCTGAGCACTACACCACCGTAAATCCAGCAGCTGTTGTCGCGGGTGAACTGGGTGTTCGGTAGTGGCGGCAGGATAAAGCTCGACTCACCGAGAAACTCGCTAAACATCTTGGCCATGTCGCTGCCGCCGCCGGCGCTGAGGTCGGCGCCAGACACGCCGCCAATCAGGTATTCGGCCAGCTTGCGCGGCTCTTGGCCTTCCAGCCAGCTGCGCAGCTCTTGGGCTAGGCCCAGGCCGGCCTGATTGGCCGACGTCTTGCGGTCCAGAATCCACTTCAGGGCTTCGGGGTTCTGCACCACGTCGGTGAGTAGGTTGTGCATCTCGACCACTTCAATGTTGCGGTCGCGCATCTTGGTGACGAAGTCGAAGTGGTCACGCTTGGCCTGGTTGACCCAGATCACGTCGTCGAACAGCAGCTCGTCGCAATTGTTTGGGGTTAGACGTAAGTGTGCCAAGCCTGGCGAGCAAACCATCACCTTGTGAAGTTTGCCGGCTTCGGAGTGGACGCCGAGTTTGATTTTTTCAGTGCTCATGCAAATTTCTCCTTTTTGCGAATTAGATGCTCAAAAACCCGTCGTACAAGCCATAGGCGGCAATCAGTGCGCCTATGACCACGCCGGCGAAGATCAGCTTTTCAATCGAGGTAAAAATCGCTTGGCCTTGTTCGCGCTTAGCTTTGGCGAACAGAATCGCCCCCGGCGCATAGAGCAAGGCGGACAGCAGCAGATACTGGATGCCGCCGGCGTAGATCAGCCAGACGCTGTAGATCACGGCGATGCCGGCGATCAGCAAGTCTTTGCCACGGCCGCTGGCGTCCTGCTCGTAAGACTCGCCGCGTACACCGATCAGCAAGGCATAAGCCGCCGACCAGAAATAAGGCACCAGAATCATCGAGGTGGCCAGGTACAGCAGGCTCAGGTAAGTCGAACTGCTGAACAGGGTGACGATCAGGAACACTTGAATCAGGCCGTTGGACAGCCAGAGCGCGTTGACCGGAACCTTGTTGGCGTTTTCCTTCTTGAGGAAGTTCGGCATGGTGTGATCGCGGGCGCCGGCAAACAGAATCTCGGCGCACAGCAGGGTCCAGGACAGCAAGGCACCTGCCAGCGAAACCACCAGGCCAATGCTGATCAGCACCGCGCCCCAATGACCGACTACATGCTCAAGCACGCCGGCCATGGAAGGGTTTTTCAGGCCGGCCAGTTCTGGCTGGCTCATGATCCCCAGGGACAGCACGTTGACCATTACCAACAGTGCCAGCACCCCAACAAAGCCGATTACCGTGGCCTTGCCGACGTCCGAACGTTTGGCGGCGCGGGCCGAGTAGACACTGGCGCCTTCGATACCGATAAACACCCAGACGGTGACCAGCATCATGTTACGCACCTGGTCCATCACACTGCCCAGCTCGATATTGCCCTTGCCCCAGAAGTCCGAGGTGAACACGTCGAGCTTGAAGGCAATGGCGGCGATGACGATAAACATCACCAGCGGCACCATCTTGGCGACGGTGGTCACCAGGTTGATAAAGGCTGCTTCATGAATGCCGCGCAGCACCAGAAAGTGCACGCCCCACAGCACCACAGACGCGCCGATCACCGCCGCGACGGTGTTGCCTTCACCAAATATTGGGAAGAAGTACCCGAGGGTGCTGAACAGCAGCACGAAGTAACTGACGTTACCCAGCCAGGCGCTGATCCAGTAACCCCAGGCCGAAGAGAAACCCATGTAGTCGCCGAAGCCGGCTTTGGCGTAGGCATACACGCCGGCGTCCAGCTCGGGTTTGCGGTTGGCCAGGGTTTGAAATACGAAGGCCAGGGTCAGCATGCCGACGGCGGTGATTGCCCAGCCGATCAGAATCGCCCCGGCCCCCGCGCTGGCTGCCATGTTTTGCGGCAAGGAGAAGATCCCGCCGCCGACCATGGAGCCAACCACCAGGGCAATCAGCGCCCCCAGTTTGAGTTTTTGTGTCGAGTCCGTCATGGCAATCTCCATTGATCAATTGGTCAGGTAACAGTAGGCGCTTGAACCTGATCGTTGATATTGACCTGGGTCAAAGCGCCGCAGGTGCAGGGGTTTTAAGGCATTACCAAATGTTTTAGAGCGGCAATGTTGCCGTCGTGTGACGGCTGCAACCCAAGATTGAAAAGGTAGTCGAGAAACGCTATGTGGCAAGTGGGTAGCCGTAGGGGTGAGGTGTTTCGAGGTGGTGTTATTGGCGCTGAGGTACTTTTTGGAAATTAGCGTCAATCGCGGCCCATTCAGATCAAGCTGGCTAAGGCGCTGGCTAGCAGTCTGCCTAGTTTAAGCAGGTCTTCCCCGCGCTATGGATAGCTAGGTGCGACCGCCTGCCAGGGCTCACGAAGAAGGTCGGATATGGCGCGGTAAAAACGAGTCTGAATACCTCGGTATTGCATCGGCCGGAGCGCAACTCAAAGGCTTGTAGTCGGTGGAATGTGCTGTTTTTGAGCAATACCGCCGTTGCTCGCCTTAATACCGCACCTGCTCATCTGCGCGGCACTCACATTAGTGACGTCGGTTCGCTAAACTGTCGCAATTCGCGATTGTTTGCCGGGACGGGTGGTGTCAGTGCCGATGAGATCGTTTTTTCGAAGGAATTTAAGTGTATGAGTATTTTGGTGACCGGCGGCGCCGGCTTTATTGGTGCGAATTTTGTACTGGATTGGCTGGCTCAGTCGGATGAGTTGGTAATCAATTTGGACAAGCTGACCTATGCCGGTAACCTGGAAAACCTCAGCAGCTTGGACGGCGATAAACGGCATGTTTTTGTGCATGGCGATATCGGTGATTCGGCTTTGGTCGAGCGTTTGCTGGTTGAATATCAGCCGCGGGCGATTCTCAATTTTGCCGCTGAGTCCCATGTTGATCGCTCGATCCACGGGCCGGAAGATTTTATCGAAACCAATATCGTCGGCACCTTTCGCCTGCTGGAAGCGGTGCGCGCTTATTGGAAGGCGCTTGAGCCTGCGGCACAGCAAGCTTTCCGTTTTTTGCATGTGTCCACCGATGAGGTCTATGGCTCGTTGGCTAAAGATGAGGCAGCGTTTAGCGAAACCCATCAGTACGAGCCCAATAGCCCCTATTCGGCCAGCAAGGCCGCCAGCGATCACTTGGTGCGCGCCTACCATCACACCTATGGTCTGCCGGTGCTGACCACCAATTGTTCGAACAACTACGGCCCGCATCATTTCCCGGAAAAACTCATTCCGCTGATGATCGTCAATGCGTTGGCGGGCAAGGGCTTGCCGGTGTACGGCGATGGCCAGCAGATTCGCGACTGGCTGTATGTGAAAGATCACTGCAGCGCAATTCGCCGCGTGCTGGCAGCGGGCCGCGTTGGCGAGGTTTACAACGTCGGCGGCTGGAACGAAAAGCCCAACCTGGAAATCGTTCATACCGTTTGCGCCTTGCTCGATGAGTTGCGCCCGCGCACCGATGCACAGCCCTATCAGCAGCAAATCGCCTATGTCACCGACCGCCCCGGCCATGACCGTCGCTACGCGATCGATGCGCGCAAGCTGGAGCTTGAACTGGGCTGGAAGCCGGCGGAAACCTTCGAAACCGGCATTCGCAAAACCGTGCAGTGGTATCTGGATAACCAGGGCTGGGTCAGTAATATCCAGTCCGGCAGTTACCGTGACTGGGTGGAGAAAAACTACGCTGGCCGCACTGCATGAAAATTCTGCTGCTGGGTAAAAATGGTCAGGTTGGCTGGGAGTTGCAACGCAGCCTGGCGCCGCTGGGCGAGTTGCTGGCGCTGGACTCCAAAAGCACGGCTTACTGCGGCGATCTAACTGACCTGCCGGGCATCGCGGCGACCATTCGCAGCTTTGCCCCGGACGTTATCGTCAACGCGGCGGCCTATACCGCTGTCGACAAGGCCGAGAGCGAACCTGCGCAGGCGCAACGGGTGAATGCCGAAGCTGTCGCCGTGCTGGCGCAGGAGGCGCATAAACTCGGCGCCTGGTTGCTGCATTACTCCACCGACTATGTGTTTGATGGCAGCGGCGCAACGGCTTGGCAGGAAACTGCGGCGGTCGGCCCCTTGAGCGTCTACGGCGCCAGCAAGTTGGCTGGCGAGCAGGCGATTCAGGCCTCTGGCTGCAAGCACCTGATCTTTCGCACCAGCTGGGTGTATGCCGCACGCGGCAATAACTTCGCCAAGACCATGCTGCGCCTGGCCCAAGAGCGCGACAGCCTGAATGTGATTGCCGATCAGTTCGGCGCGCCCACCGGCGCCGAGTTGCTCGCTGATGTGACCGCCCACGCGCTGCGTAGCGCGATGCAGCAACCCGAACTTGCTGGGCTCTATCATCTGGCCGCCGCCGGTGAAACCAACTGGTACAGCTATGCCCGCTTTGTTCTCGAACAGGCCGAGGCGGCTGGCATCAATCTCAAGGTTGCGCCGAGTCAGCTGGGCTCTATCGCCACCAGCGCATACCCAACTGCGGCCAAGCGCCCGCTGAATTCACGACTGAATACTGACAAGCTGCAACATGCCTTTGCCCTGCAATTGCCCGATTGGCAAACAGGCGTGGCACGGATGCTTACAGAAGTTTTGGAGAAAAATGCATGATAAAGCGTAAAGGCATCATCCTCGCCGGCGGTTCAGGCACCCGCCTGCACCCGGCGACCTTGGCGATCTCCAAGCAACTGTTGCCGGTTTACGACAAGCCGATGATTTATTACCCGCTCACCACCTTAATGCTGGCGGGTATTCGCGATATTTTGATCATCTCCACACCGCAAGACACGCCACGCTTCGAGCAGTTGCTCGGCGATGGCGCTCGCTGGGGTTTGAACATCAGTTACGCCGTACAGGCCTCGCCGGATGGGTTGGCCCAAGCCTTTTTGATTGGCGAAGATTTTCTCGGCAACGACCTGTCGGCCTTGGTGTTGGGCGACAACATCTATCACGGTCACGACTTTCAGGACTTGCTCGGCAGCGCCATGGCGCGTGAACAGGGCGGCAGCGTGTTTGCTTATCACGTGCAGGACCCTGAGCGTTATGGCGTGGTTGAATTCAATGGTCAGGGCAAGGCCATCAGCCTGGAAGAGAAGCCTGCCCAGCCCAAATCTAACTATGCCGTCACTGGGCTGTATTTTTATGACCGGGATGTCGTCGAGATTGCCAAGAGCATCAAGCCCTCGCCACGAGGCGAATTGGAAATTACCGATTTGAACCGGATTTATCTCGAGCAGGGCAATCTCTCGGTGGAGATCATGGGCCGTGGCTACGCCTGGCTGGATACCGGCACCCATGACTCGCTGCTGGAGGCCAGCCAGTTCATCGCCACCTTGGAAAAACGCCAAGGCCTGAAAGTGGCTTGCCCGGAAGAGATCGCCTTCCGGCAAAAATGGATCAGCGCCGAACAGCTTGAACAGTTGGCCGCGCCACTGGCGAAAAACGGTTACGGCCAATACCTTCAGCGCATTCTGACCGAGACTGTTTACTGATGATCGCCACGCGCCTAGCTATTCCCGATGTCGTGCTACTAGAGCCGAAAGTATTTGGCGATGAGCGCGGATTCTTCTACGAAAGTTTCAATCAGCAAAGTTTTGCGGCGGCGATTGGTCGTAGCGTTAATTTTGTGCAAGACAACCACTCCTGCTCGGCCAAAGGTGTACTGCGCGGCCTGCATTACCAATTGCAGCAGCCACAAGGCAAGCTGGTGCGCGTAGTGGCGGGAGAGGTGTTTGATGTGGCCGTGGACTTACGCCAATCCTCGGCAACCTTCGGGCAGTGGGTTGGTGAGCTGCTGAGTGCCGAAAACAAGCGGCAGATGTGGGTGCCGGAAGGTTTTGCCCATGGTTTTTTAGTGTTGTCTGAGACAGCGGAATTTCTTTACAAAACCACCGATTATTACGCCCCGCAACACGAGCGTTGCCTGCTCTGGAGTGATGCAAGCGTCGCCATCGACTGGCCGCTGGCGCGTCTGGACGGTGCTCCATTGCAGTTATCAGGCAAAGATCAGGTTGGTAGCGCGCTGGGTGCGGCCCAGGTTTACGCCTGAGCAGCACGTCGCTCACCACTACTTATCGGCTTGGTACGTCTAGCCGATAAGTAGTGGTTATTTTGACTGCAAACAAAAAAGGCCCACCGCGAGGTGAGCCTTTTTTGTTTGTTTGGTGCCGGCACCAAGAGTCGAACTCGGGACCTACTGATTACAAGTCACTGTCAAAGGCCTTTTATCCACAGGTCGTATAGCGCTAATTGACAAGATTGACGCTTTGTAAATGCCTGAATAAAAAGGATTTTAACCTGTTTACTGGCTTGCAGAGCTGAATATAGGTGCTGATCACTATTTAGTCAAATCCCTACCCCAATCCTACCCCAGACGCTATAATCCTACCCCAAACCTACCCCAGAAACGGTCAGGATTTCGGTATGACGACGCGCACGGCCATGAACGAACACACCCTC